>NZ_JBHWMB010000034.1:0-93479 GCF_042730015.1 Streptomyces sp. NPDC059957
TGGCGTTGATTTTTGGCACGCTGTTGAGTTCTCAAGGAACGGACGCTTCCTTTGTACTCACCCTCAGTAACAATTACTGGGGCTTTCCTCCGGGCGCTTCCTTCGTTCTTGTGTCTCCGACTCTATCAGACTCTTTCGGGCCTGACTCCCAGTCAGCGGGGTTTGCCTTCCGGGCTGTTGGGCCCTTCCGACTCCCGAACTCTAGTGGATTTCCCGGGCGATTCATAATCGACCTTCAGGAATGAATTCGGGCATGCCGAATGCGTTCCCAGTGGGAGATCTTGCTGAGTTGGGTGCCGCAACGAGGCGGCGGGATTCGCTGTCTCCGAAACCTTTCGGCTCAGGGACAACTCGAAGAACCTTACGGATCCACGGGGGCCGTGTCAACCCGGCGGTCAGGGCCGGGTGACTAGGCGGTCAGTGCGGGGACTGGAGGTCCTCCACGCGGTCCAGGAGGCGGGTGAGCATGTCGCCCAGTACGCCTCGCTCCGCAGTGGAGAGGTCCTGGAGGAGGTCCTCCTCGAAGACCGTCGCCGCGCGCATCGCGTCCAGCCACTTGCTGCGGCCTTCCGCGGTGAGCTCCACGATCACGCGGACGCGGTTGTTCTCGTCCCGCTCGCGCGTGACCAGTGCTTCCGCCGTCATGCGGTCGATCCGGTGGGTCATCGCCGCCGGCGTGAGGCCCAGCTGCTTCGCGAGCTCGCTCGGTCCCATCCGGTACGGGGCTCCGGAGAGGACGAGGGCCTTGAGGACCTCCCACTCCGCGTTGCTGATGCCCAGGGCCGCCGTCTGGCGGCCGTAGGCGACGTTCATGCGGCGGTTCAGGCGGCTGAGGGCCGAGACGACCTTCTCGACCTGGGGGTCGAGGTCCTGGAACTCGCGCTGATAGACGGCGATCTGTTCGTCGAGGCTCGGCTCGTGGACGGGCGCAGTGCCGTCGGGGGTGTCACCCATGGTTCGAAGTATGGCACGGGGCCGTTGGCGTCTAACTCCTTCGGTGTGTAGTGTTAAGGATCGAACTTTAGGTATGAAGTCTTCAGGCTTCAGTAATCAAGGTGGTGAGAAGTGACCAGGGTGATGGGCGCTGCGATGCGGAGGATCCAGGCCGGGAACGCGTTGACCGCGTTCGGTATCGGCTTCACGGTTCCGTTCCTCTACGTCTACGCGGCGAAGGTGCGAGAGCTGGACCCCATGTGGGCGACGGGAACGTTCATGGCGTTCGCCCTCGGTGCGCTTCTCGCGCTGCCCTTCACCGGACGGGTGATCGACCGGCGCGGTCCGGTCCCCGTGGTCATCGGTGCGGCCGTCGTCGCCTCGTTCGGCGCACTGTCGCTCGGGCTCTCCACCGGTGTGGTCGCGATCCTGCTCTCCGCGCTCGCGCTGGGCGCCGGCCAGGCCGTCATGCAGCCCGCGCTGGCCACGATGATCGTCCGGTGCTCCACCCCGTCCACCCGGACCCGTGCCTTCGCCCTGCAGTTCTTCATGCAGAACCTGGGTCTGGGCATCGGCGGTCTGATCGGCGGGCTCATCGTCGACGAGAGCCGTCCCGGCAGCTT
The DNA here is from genome assembly GCF_042730015.1 of Streptomyces sp. NPDC059957. NCBI lineage: Bacteria > Bacillati > Actinomycetota > Actinomycetes > Kitasatosporales > Streptomycetaceae > Streptomyces > Streptomyces sp. NPDC059957. Next base: position 1,557 of record NZ_JBHWMB010000034.1, read on the forward strand.
CACCCTGCTCTTCAGCATCGAGGCCGTGATGTTCCTGGTGCTGGCCGGGGTCATCGCCACCGTGCGGATGCCGCAGGTGCCGGGCATCAGCACGGCGCTGGCCAAGGACGCGGCCCAGGCGGGCGGCGGCTGGAAGCGGCTGATGCAGCACAAGGCGATGGTGCAGTTCTGCATTCTCGGGTTCGTTCTGTTCTTCGCCTGTTACGGACAGTTCGAGTCGGGTCTCGCCGCCTTCGGTACCGAGGCCGCCGGGATCTCCCCGTCCACGCTCGGTTTCGCGCTCGCCGCCAACACCGGTGCGATCGTGCTCGCGCAGTTCGTCGTGCTGCGGCTGGTGGAGAACCACCGCCGGTCCCGTGTGATCGCGCTCGTCGGTCTGCTCTGGACCGTTGCGTGGATCATCGCCGCGTTCTCCGGGCTGGGACACGGCAGTGCGGTCATGGCCGCCGCCGCGTTCGTGACCACGTACGCCCTCTTCGGCATCGGCGAGGCCATGCTGTCGCCGACGCTCGCGCCGCTGGTGGCCGACCTGGCGCCGGAGGGTTCCGTGGGGCAGTACAACTCGGCCTTCGCGCTGGTCAAGCAGCTCGCTCTGGCGCTCGGGCCGCTCGGTGTGCCGCTGGCCGCGGGTGTGCCGATGCTCTACATCGGGATCTTCGTCCTGGTCTCGCTCGGCATCGCCGTGCTGGCGCTGCGGCTCGGCAAGCAGCTGACCCCGGTGCAGGACAACCCGTCGCTGGCCGGTAGCACCATCGTGGTGAAGCGGGTGAAGGACGCCGCGCCCGAGCCCGTACACGCGTAGGGAAGTAGAAGTAGGAGTAGGAGAGAAGGCCCCGGTCCTTTGGACCGGGGCCTTCTTCGTTTTGGTGTGCGGTTACGGGGCCTTGTCCGGGAGGGCGAACTCGCACCAGACGGCCTTGCCGCCGCCCGGGGTGCGGCGGGAGCCCCAGGCCGAGGCGATGGTGGCGACGATGGAGATGCCGCGGCCGGTCTCGTCGGCCGGTTCGGCGCGGCGGCGGCGCGGGAGGTGGTCGTCCCCGTCGGTGACTTCGATGATCAGCCGGCGGTCGGTGCGGCGCAGGCGCAGGCGCATGGGCGGGGTGCCGTGCTGGAGGGAGTTCGCGACGAGCTCGCTCGCGGCCAGGACGCCCAGGTCGCAGAGCTCCACCGGGAAGCGCCAGGAGGCGAGGACTCCCTGGGCGAAGGCGCGGGCGCGCGGGGCTGCCTCGATGCCGCCGAGGAGCTCCAGGGCGGCGTTGTGGAAGAGCTCGGCGTCGGCGCCCGTGCGGGCCGGCTGCTGGAGCACCATCACGGCGACGTCGTCGTCGTGGTCGGCGTCTACCCCGAGGGCGCGCATCAGGCGGTCGCAGATGACGGCGGGGGTGCCCTGGGCGCCGGAGAGGGCACGCTCCAGGGCGGCGACGCCTTCGTCGATGTCCTCGCCGCGGCGCTCGACCAGGCCGTCCGTATAGAGGACGGCGGTGGAGCCGGGGCCCAGCGCGATGGTGCCCGAGGTGTGGAGCCAGCCGCCGGTGCCGAGCGGCGGACCGGTGGGGTCGGCGGCGCGGCGGACGGTGCCGTCCTCGTCGCGGACGAGGATCGGGAGGTGGCCGGCGGAGGCGTACGCGAGGAGGCCCTCGTTGGGGTCGTGGACGGCGTAGACGCAGGTGGCGATCTGGCTGGCGTCGATCTCGGCCGCCAGGCCGTCGAGGAGCTGGAGGACCTCGTGCGGTGGCAGGTCGAGGCGGGCGTACGCACGGACGGCGGTGCGGAGCTGGCCCATGACGGCGGCGGCGCGGACGCCCCGGCCCATGACGTCGCCGATGACGAGGGCCGTGCGGCCGGCCCCGAGGGTGATGACGTCGTACCAGTCGCCGCCCACGGCGGCCTCGGTGCCGCCGGGCTGGTAGGTGGCGGCGACGCGCAGGTCGTCGGGCTGTTCGAGCTCCTGGGGGAGGAGGGAGCGCTGGAGGGTGACGGCGGCCTCGCGCTGGCGGCGCTCGCTGGCCCGGAGGCGTTCGACCGCCTCGGCGTGGTCGGTGACGTCGGCGAGGTGGATCAGGACGCCGGTGCCGGTGTGGGCATGGGCTTCCGGTTCGCTTTCGGATCCTGTGCCGGTGTTTGTGTGGGCGTGGGATCCGTCGGCCTTGGTCTTGGGGAACTCGATCGGGGTGCAGGTGACCGTGTACGAGCTGGTGCCGCCGGGTGCGGTGCGGTTCTTGGCCGTACGGGACTTGCCGCTGCGCTGGACCTGGTCGAGGAGCGGGAGCAGGCCGAGATCGCCGAGCTCGGGGAGGCCCAGGTGCGCGGGGGCGCCGGGGGCGCGGGCGCCGAAGCCGGCGGTGTAGGCGTCGTTGACGTAGGCGACGCGGTGCTCGGGGCCGTGCACGAGGGCGACGAGGGCCGGGAGGCGGTCGAGGACGTCGCGTACGGAGAGCTCGTCGAGGGAGGGTGCGGGGGTCGCCGTACCGTCGGCGGCGGCCGGGACGCAGCCGACGCCGGGGACGGAACCGGTGCCGCGGACCGTGGGGTCGGCGGGGCAGCCGTCCGGGCCGGTCGCGGAATGGCCCACGGCGCCGCGGGCGGCCGGGACCGAGCCCTCGCCCCGTTTGGCCTGGGCGGCGGCGTGTTCGGACCGGGCGGCGGCGCGACGCTGCGTTCCGGGGAACCGGGCGCTCCAGCGCGTGAAGTTCACTGCGTTCAAGCCTCGTGGTGTCGCTCGTGGTCGCTGTGTCACTCGGTGGCGATCGGGTGGCACTCGGATGTCACGCTGATGTCACTCTGTGCAGGTGTGAGCCCACCTATGGTCACACGTCCAGTGTGACCGAGGGGACTGACAGCATCAGCCTTCGCTCTTCTTCGGGGGGTCCTTGGGGCCTCCGCCCGCTGCGAGTTCGAATTCTGCCCTGGGGTGTTCGAGGGATCCCAGCGAGACGATCTCACGCTTGAAGAGTCCGGAGAGCGTCCACTCGGCGAGCACGCGCATCTTGCGGTTCAGGGTCGGGACGCGGCTGAGGTGGTAGGCGCGGTGCATGAGCCAGGCCGGGTAGCCCTTGAGCTTGCGTCCGTAGATGTGGGCGACGCCCTTGTGGAGCCCGAGGGAGGCCACGGATCCGGCGTACTTGTGGGCGTACTCGGTGAGGAGTCCGCCGCGCAGGGACGAGACGAGGTTGTCGGCGAGGACCTTGGCCTGGCGGACGGCGTGCTGCGCGTTGGGGGCGCAGGGGACGCCCTTCTCCGGGGCGGTGATGTCGGGGACGGATGCGGCGTCCCCAGCGGCCCAGGCGTGCTCGACGCCTTCGACGGTGAGGAAGGAGGTGCAGGCGAGGCGGCCGCGGTCGGTCTTGGGCAGGTCGCTGGCGGCGAGGATCGGGTGCGGTTTGACGCCGGCGGTCCACACGACGGTGCGGGTGGGGAAGCGGGCGCCGTCGCTGAGGACGGCGATCCGGTTCTCGCAGGATTCGAGCCGGGTCTCCAGACGCAGGTCGATGCCGCGGCGGCGCAGTTCGCGGATCGTGTACGTGCCCATCTCCGGGCCGACCTCGGGGAGGATCCGGTCGCTGGCCTCGACCAGCACCCACTTCATGTCCTCGGGCTTGACGTTGTGGTAGTAGCGGGCGGCGTAGCGGGCCATGTCCTCCAGCTCGCCGAGCGCCTCGACGCCCGCGTAGCCGCCGCCGACGAAGACGAAGGTGAGGGCGGCGTCGCGCAGGGCGGGATCGCGGGTGGAGGAGGCGATGTCCATCTGCTCGATGACGTGGTTGCGCAGGCCGATGGCCTCTTCCACGGTCTTGAATCCGATGGCGTACTCGGCGAGGCCCGGAATGGGGAGCGTGCGGGAGACGGAGCCGGGGGCGAGGACCAGTTCGTCGTACTCGATCTCCACCGGGCCGCCGCCCTCCTCGTCGGTGGCGAGGGTGGTGACGGTCGCGGTCCGGGCGGCGTGGTCGATGTGCCGGGCCTCGCCGATGACGATGCGGCATTTCGGCAGGACGCGGCGGAGCGGGACCACGACGTGGCGCGGGGAAATGGAGCCGGCGGCCGCTTCGGGGAGGAAGGGCTGATACGTCATGTACGGCTCGGGAGTGACCACCGTGACCTCGGCCTCGTCGGTTCTCAGCTTTCGCTGGAGCCGGAGCGCCGTGTACATGCCTACGTAGCCGCCGCCGACGATGAGGATCCGCGTACGGGGCGGGGTACCGGGGGCCGTGCCCCGGGAGTTAGCAGCCTTCACTGTCCCATGACGCATCGTGGCCGGGAGTTTGTCCACAGGCCCGACAAATTGTGTGACCGGAGAGGACGGCGGGGCGAGGTGGTCGGGGGGTGCGGATGGAGGGGAAGGTGCGCAGGTCAGGTGGTACGGAATGAGTGATTCCGGAGGCTTCGAACGGAAAATTGGGGGTGAATGCTCCGATCGGGCGGTGGTCCGTCCGGGGCTGCCTCTTCTGAATTGACTCTGGCTCAACTATGTTCGTAACTCGTCGAGGAGTAGGACCAGGGCCCTCATGACCGTGGCCCCCCTCGACATGAAGGCGGGGAGTGTCTCCGGGGGGAGACAAATGATTACCGGGGGATACATATGAACATTTCCGATTTCCATGCTTCTGCCACCGCTCTGTCGTCGGCCGCTTCCGCGACCGACGGCCATGGACGGCTGATGGCCGGCGGCGCCACCACACACGGCGTGGGTCGCTCCACGCCGCTGCGCGTCGACGCACAGCGCAATCTCGAACACGTACTTCGCGCGGCCCGCGAGGTCTTCGGCGAGCTCGGTTACGGGGCTCCGATGGAGGACGTCGCACGACGCGCGCGGGTGGGCGTCGGCACCGTGTACCGGCGGTTCCCCAGCAAGGACGTCCTGGTCCGGCGGATAGCCGAGGAGGAGACCTCGCGGCTGACCGAGCAGGCTCGCACGGCTCTCGGCCAGGAGGAGGAGCCGTGGCAGGCGCTGTCGCGCTTCCTGCGCACCTCTGTCGCCTCGGGTGCCGGGCGGCTGCTGCCTCCGCAGGTGCTGCGGGTCGGCGGGCCCGGTGAGGACGGGGCCGACGGGGTCGACGGCGAGGCCGCACGGGTTCCGCACCAGCGTCAGGTCGTCGCGGTCGGCGGTGCGCCCGACCTGCGGGTCGTCGGCGCAGCGCGGACCGGCCTGGACGACGAGCCTTCGGAGGACGCGGGCGCGGGCGAGCTCCTCGAGGTCGTCGGCCGCCTCGTCGACCGGGCCCGGGAGGCCGGTGCGCTGCGCGCCGACGTCACGGTGGCCGATGTGCTGCTGGTGATCGCGACGGCCGCGCCCGCGCTGCCCGACGCGGCTCAGCAGGCGGCGGCTTCCGCCCGGCTGCTCGACATCCTGCTCGAGGGGCTTCGGTCCCGGACGGCGTAGGGCGGGGGCAGCGTAGGCCTGGGGCGATGTAGGCCTGGGGCGATGTAGGCCTGCGGCAACGTAGGCCTGGGGCGGCGTGGGTCGGCTCAGGCGGCGGGCGGCACAGGCTCGGCGCACGTCGGCGGGCTTGTTCCGGTGGTGGGCGTCAACCGGCTCCTTCCTGGGGAGCTCTCGCTCGAACGGGTGAGGCTCCGTACGGCGATTCGTCGGGGCTTGCCCGGATGAGTGGAAGGTGTGGAGACCGGTTCGGCGCGTGCCCGCCGTGTGACACGCTGGATCGGTGGACCGGTTGAGTGTGTCGTGCGAGGGCTTCCGCGATGAGCGTTGACGGGCGGGAAGAGCCACACGGTGGCGCCGGCGGCGAAGTCGAGGCGGGCAGCCTGCCCGCGCGCCAGGTCCCGGCGCAGCGCGAACCGGGCGGCCGCCATGCCGCCGGGGCGAGCGGAGAACTCCCGCCCTCCGACGGGGACTTGATCGCCCGGATGCGCGGGGGTGACGACGGCGCCTACGAGGAACTGTTCCGCCGCCACTCCGATGCCGTGCGCCGCTATGCCCGCACCTGCTGCCGCGACGGGCACACGGCCGACGATCTGACGGCCGAGGTGTTCGCGCGGACCCTCCAGGCCGTACGGGGTGGTGCGGGTCCGGACCAGTCGGTGCGCGCCTACCTGCTGACCACCGTGCGCCGGGTCGCCGCCGCCTGGGCGAAAACGGCCAAGCGGGAGCATCTGGTCGAGGACTTCGCGCTGTTCGCGGAGCAGGCCTCCGGGTCCGGCGACGGCGCGGTCGGGCTGCCCGGTCGGGCGGGGGACGACACCCTCGAACTCGGCGCCGATGTGCGCGCCATGCACGAGGCCGAGCAGACCCTCGCGATGCAGGCCTTCCGTAGCCTGCCCGAGCGGTGGCAGGCGGTGCTCTGGCACACCACCGTCGAGGAGGCTTCGCCGAGCGCGATCGCCCCGCTCTTCGGGCTGAGCGCGAACGCCACCGCGGTCCTGGCCAGCCGGGCCCGCGAGGGCCTCAAGCAGGCGTACCTCCAGGCCCATGTGAGCACCGCGCTGAGCTCCGGCGGGGACTGCGCCCGGTACGCCGACCGGCTGGGGGCCTACGCCCGCGGCGGCTTGCGGATGCGGGCGGAGCGGGGGCTGCGCAAGCACCTCGAGGAGTGCGCCCGCTGCCGGCTCGCCGCCGGGGAGCTCAAGGACGTCAACGCGGGCATTCCCGCGCTGCTGCCGGTCGCCGTCATCGGGTGGTTCGCCGCCGGGTACGCGGCCAAGGCGGCCGGAGTGGTGGCCGGCGGGGCCGTCGCCGCGGGTGGTGCCGGGGCCGCTGCCGCAGCCGCGGGCGGGTCCACCACGGCCGGGGCCGGAGCCGCCGGGGCCGGGGCCGCAGGTGGAGCCGCCGGGGCCGGGGCCGCAGGTGGAGCCGCCGGGGCCGGGGCCGCGGGTGGAGCCGCCGGTGGAGGCGGGGCCGGTGGGGTCGGCGGAGCCGTGGCTTCGGAGGGCCTGGGGTTGCCGGCCAAGGCGGCCATCGCCGCCGGGGTCGTGGTGGCCGCGGCCGCCGGCGTGGTGTTCGCGCTGGCCGGTGACGACGCCGCTCCGACCGTCCGTGCGAACCCGGCGCCGGGCGTGGCCGTGCCGGTGCCGCGGAGTCCGGACCCCTCCGTGCCGGAGCCCGGCCCGTCGCAGGCGGAGCCGCCGGCGGCGCGGGGATCCGTACCGCCCCCGAAGAAGCAGACGCCCCCGCCGCCGGCGGCCGTCGCGCCGACCGCACCCAAGCCCTCGCGGAGCGCGGAGCGGTCCTCACCCGCTCCGAGTCCCAGCCGGGCTCCGAGTCCGAAGCCAAGCCCCACGCCGAGTCCCGTACCGCCGCCCAGGCCGACGCCGCCCAAGCCTTCGCCGCAGGCCCCGGAGGGGTTCCGGCTCTCCTCGCTGGGCCAGTCCGCCTACGGGAACCACGACGGCCCCGAGATCGAGACCTGGCGGAGCAGCTGGGTGTGGCAGCGCTGGGCGCCGGTGATCGGCGGACAGCGCTTCACGCACGGGATCACCGTCAACTCCCGCTCCTCCGTGGAGATCACCCTCAACCGGAGGTGCGTCGGCTTCTCCGCGCGGGCCGGCGTGGACGGCATGTCGCTGCTCACGAACGGCACGGTCCGCTTCTCCGTGTACGCGGACGGGCAGCGGCTGTGGCAGTCCGGCGCATTGGGCTACGAGGACCCGGCGGCGAAGGTGTCCGTCTCGCTCTCCGGGCACGAGACGCTGCGCCTGGTGGTGGAGCGCGCCGGGGGCGGCCGCCTGCCGACGCTGGCGAGTTGGGCCGACTCCGTCATCAGCTGCCGCTGAGGTTCCTCGCGGTCGAAGGCCGCGGTTCCGCCACGCACCATGCGCGCCCGTGCAGGGAACTCGGCCGGGGCCGTCGCACTCAGGGACCGAGGGGGTTGCCCGCCCGCCCCGGCCGGGACAACCGTGAACGTGCCCGGCCCAGCACTGGTCGGGCTCGCAACCGGCTTACGGCGCAACTCCGTTGGGGTGTCGGCGCCGGCCCGGTGGCCCCGCCGACGGTGGTCCCTCTGGCGAGCCTTGGGGCCCGCGGTCAGGACAGCGCCGGGCGGCGGAGGGGGACTCCCGTGGGCACGGCCCGGCGGCGGGGGGTGGAGGTGCCGGTCCAGCAGGTGCCGCGGCGGGCCAGGAGGCGGGTCAGCCACAGTTCCATCGAGACGAGTTCGGCGAGGCCGTCGAGCGGGACCGGGCGGCCGTCCGCCGCGTCGAGGAGGGCCTGGCGGACGACCCGGGCTTCGATCAGGCCCGCGTCCGCCAGGAGGGGGGACGCGAAGAGGGTCAGGAGCCGCGGAAGGGCCGCGCGCAGTCCCAGGCGGGTCGCCGACTCGTTCGGGGCGTGGGTCGTCGCGCCCCACCCCGGGGGGAGGTCCCGGACCCCGGCCGAGGACAGGACCCCGCGCAGGACCGCGGCCCTGGCGCCGGGTTGGACGCGGAGGGATTCGGGCAGGGCCCGGGCGGCCCGTACGACCTGGTTGTCCAGGAACGGGGCGTGCAGCCGCTGGCTGCGGACCTCCACGGCCTGCTCGAAGACCCGGTGGTCGGCGGCGTGCCGGGCCAGGACGGCGCGGGCCCGCGCCTCCCCGGGGCGCAGCGCGAGCGGAGGGCGGCCCGCGGCGGCGGTGAGGCGGATCGATACCTCGGCCAGGGCCTCGCCCGTCAGCCAGGCTGCCGCCGGGCCGGGCCGGGACCAGGTCAGGGCCGCGAGCGAGGCGTCCACCGGGGAGGTCGGGCCCGCGGCCGGGATTCCGTCGCGCAGGCGGGCCGCCGCCGCTTCCATGCCGGCGCGGTAGGGCGTACGGGCCAGGCGGCGGGCCGCCGAGTACACGGTGAGGGGGACCAGGAGGGGGACGAAGAGGGAGTCGCCCTGGGAGGGGGCCGAGCGGGCGAGGGCCAGGGTGGGGCGGAGCAGGTGGCGGCGGCGCCGGTCGAGGAGCAGGTCGGCGAGCCGGGCGGGGTGGGCGTCGAGGACCTGGCGGGCTCCGTGGCCGGTGAAGTGGTCGGCCGAGCCGGCCGCGAGGCGGCGCCGCTCGCGGGCGGCGAAGACCAGGGAGGGGCCCGGCTCGTCGGTCAGCGGCCCGTCGAGGTCGGCGTAGGGGAGGGCTTCCTCGGCGGCGGCCACGACCACGTGGTGCAGGCGGGGGTCGGTGGCGATGGCGTGGGCGCGTTCCAGTTCGGGTTCGCGGCCCTCAGGGGTGGCCAGGTCGTTGAAGGTGACGGCGAGGAGGCGTTCCCCGGTGCGGCCGAGCAGGGCGCCGGGTGCGCCCGGGAGGCCGGCCGCGAGCAGGGCGAGGGTCGCGGAGGCGCTGCCTCCGGAGAGGTCCGCGCCGACTCCGGGGACGGGCGCGGGGGCGCCGCGCGCGGCCCTGCGGTCGGCCGGGCCCATTCCGGGGACGGGCCCGGGGTCGTAGGGCAGCGTCTCGGGAGCATGCCGCGGAGCCGTGAGCCGGGCGCGCACCGCGTCGACCAAAGCTTCCCGTACGCCCTCCACCGCGAGCTCGGGGTCGGCCGTGGGGGCGGCCACCGCGAGGGAGGCCACCGGCTCGTACCCGGTGATCTCCCGCGAGCCCTCGCGCAGGATCAGCGCGTGGCCGGGCGGGATGCGGCGTACGCCGACGTACGGTGTGCCGTCGCCCAGCGCCTCCGGGCTGTCGGGGCAGGCGAGCAGGGCGGCGAGATGGCCGATGTCGAGCTGCGCCTCGATCAGGTCGGCGAGCGGGAGGGCGGCGGTGGCGTAGGCGGTCCCGCTCGCCCAGGGGGTGTAGAAGACGGGCCGCGCGCCGGCCAGGTCGCCGACGACGGTGATGCGGCGGCCGGCCTGGACGACGGCGGTGTAGCTGCCGGGCCACTGGGTGAGGTGGCGCAGCGCGCCGCCGCGGGCCGCGTAGAGCGCGCGGCGCAGTTCCTCGTCGGTGGCGCCGCAGCAGCCGAGGACCGCGAGGCGGGTGAAGGGGTCCGCGGGGTCGGCGGTGAGGGTGCGGATCTCGTCCGGGCGCCAGTCGCCGACGGCCCACAGGGGGTCGGGGTCGCCCCAGAGGAGCTGGGCGCCGACGGGGACCACGGTGCGGTCGGCCGCGGCGGCGCCCGGTTCGTCGGGGTGGGCGGCGTCGGCGAGCCCGCCGCGGACCGGGCCGTCGCCCCATCCGTCGGGGTGGGAGCCGTTCGGGGAGCGGTTCGAGGAGCGGTTTCCGGAGCCGTTCGCGGAGCCGTAGCTCGCGGCCGAGCCGTAGCCCGCTGCCGATCCGTAGCCGCCCGATCCGTATCCGCCCTGGTCGGAGGCGTACGCAGCGCCGTGCCCCGCGACCCGTCCGGCCGTGCCGAAGCTCGCGGCGATACTGCTCCAACCCACCAACCAGCGCACCGCCGCCTCCCCAGCCCGTGGGCACCTGACCGGGGTGCGAACCGCGCGGCCGGCGCTCTGCGCGCGGCCGGAGGGACCCCGGGTGGCTCGGGGTCCATGCTGCCACGAGACAGGCGTGCGGGAGTGGGTATGGGGGGCGCACGTACAAACGAACACGCCCCGGCCATGCGGTATTTGGCGTTCCGTTCCGACCGCCCCATAGGTCGGTTTCGGCCATTCTTCGGCCGTACTGAGAGCCCTGCGCGGAGGCATGCGCGGAGGCATGCGCGGAGGCTCGAGAGCAGCCCCGCGGGTCCGCCGCCCGGGTCGGCCCGGCGGAGCGCGGTCCGGGGGGCGGGATCCACCCCCCGGACCGTTCCGCCACCCGCGGGGATTGAGGCAGCGGCATCCCCCGGCCCGCCCGGTCCACGCGGCGGGTCGACCCACGCACCGCACATCGAATCGCCGGGCCCCCGCAGCGGCCAGAGCGCACGGGCGGGCGCACGGCCACACGGGTGGAGCACGCGCTGACACGTGCGCCCCGGTCCCGGGCCCCCGCCCGACTGTGCATACGGACAACAATCCCGCCATACGGAACAGGGGGCCTTAACGCTTGGGAGGCGGGGAACTACGCTGGGTTTACGAAATGCCGGGCGCCTATGCCCCGGCGGCGTCTGCGTTCCGCGTGTGACGAGGGGTGGCGCATGTCCAGGGAGCTCCGCGAGCCCAATGAGAAGCTCGGCGCCGTCCTCGCCCTCGCGGGCATCAGCAACGCCGGGCTGGCCCGGCGGGTCAACGACCTCGGCGCTCAGCGCGGTCTGACCCTCCGCTACGACAAGACGTCGGTGGCCCGGTGGGTGTCGAAGGGGATGGTGCCGCAGGGCGCCGCCCCGCATCTGATCGCGGCCGCCATCGGCGCGAAGCTCGGCCGGCCCGTGCCACTGCACGAGATCGGGCTCGCGGACGCGGATCCGGCGCCCGAGGTGGGGCTGGCCTTCCCGCGCGATGTCGGCGCGGCCGTGCGCTCGGCCACCGACCTCTACCGGCTCGACCTCGCCGGCCGGCGCGGGGGTGGCGGGATCTGGCAGTCGCTCGCCGGTTCCTTCTCCGTGTCGGCGTACGCGACGCCGGCCTCACGCTGGCTGATATCTCCTGCCGACAGCTCCGTGGCACGCGAACCGGTGGCACGCGAGCCGGTACCGGGCGCGGCCCCGCCGGAAGGCCTGCCGGCGCCGCCCGGCGCCCTTGTCGGGGGTGTGCCCGCCCAGCCTTCGGGTGAAACGCCGCCGCAAGCGCCACCGCCGCCCGCTCCGTCCGCGCCCGAGGCCGGGGGCCCGCAGCGCGTGGGCCACAGCGATGTGACCAAGCTGCGCGAGGCCGCCGAGGACGCCCGCCGCTGGGACTCCAAGTACGGGGGCGGCGACTGGCGTTCCTCGATGGTCCCCGAATGCCTGCGGGTGGACGCGGCGCCGCTGCTGCTCGGCTCCTACACCGACGAGGTGGGCCGCGCACTCTTCGGCGCCACCGCCGAACTGACCCGGCTGGCCGGCTGGATGGCCTTCGACACCGGGCAGCAGGAAGCCGCCCAGCGCTACTACATCCAGGCACTGCGCCTGGCCCGCGCCGCAGCGGACGTACCGCTCGGCGGGTACGTGCTGGCGTCGATGTCCCTGCAGGCCACCTACCGGGACTTCCCGGACGAGGGCGTGGACCTCGCGCAGGCCGCCGTCGAGCGCAACCGGGGCCTGGCCACCGCACGGACGATGAGCTTCTTCCGCCTCGTCGAGGCCCGGGCGCACGCGAAGGCGGGCGATTCGGCGGCCGCCGGGGCCGCGCTGCGGGCCTCCGAGGGCTGGCTAGAACGGTCCCGGGACGGCGATGCCGATCCGACCTGGCTGGGCTTCTACTCGTACGACCGCTTCGCGGCGGACGCGGCCGAGTGTTATAGCGACCTCAAACTCCCGCGCCAGGTAAGGCGTTTCACGGAACAGGCACTGTCCCGGCCGACGGAGGAGTACGTACGATCACACGGGCTGCGGCTCGTCGTGAGCGCGGTGGCCGAGCTGGAGTCCGGGAACCTCGACGCGGCGTGCGCGGCGGGGACCCGGGCGGTGGAGGTCGCGGGGCGGATCTCGTCGGCGCGGACGACCGAGTACGTACGGGACCTCCTGCACCGGCTGGAACCGTACGGGGACGAACCGCGCGTCGCCGAACTGCGCGAGCGGGCCAGGCCTCTGCTGGTAACCCCGGCATAGGCCCCGCGTGGCCCCGTTGTCAGTGGCGGGGTGCACTATGCAGGGGTGGGAGGTGTCAGTGTGGGCGGCGGCGTGGGCGGCATGGGCAGGCTGGACTGCGACGTGCTGGTGATCGGCGGTGGGATCGTCGGCCTGTCGACGGCGCATGCCCTCGCGGGGCTCGCTCCGGGGACCCGAGTGGTCGTCCTGGAGAAGGAGGACGGCCCCGCACGGCACCAGACGGGCCGCAACAGCGGTGTGATCCACAGCGGGATCTACTACAAGCCGGGCTCGCTCAAGGCGCGCTTCGCGGTGCGCGGCGCGGCCGAGATGGTCAAGTTCTGTGCGGAGCACGGCATCCCGCACGAGGTGACGGGCAAGCTCATCGTCGCCACCGAACGGGACGAGCTGCCGCGGCTGCACGCGCTCGTACAGCGGGGCCGGGAGAACGGCATCCCGGTGCGGGAGCTGGGGCCGACGCAGATCTCGGAGTACGAGCCCGAAGTGCGCGGACTCGCGGCGATCCACGTCGGGACCACGGGCATCGTGGACTACGGGCGGGTCGCCCAGCAGCTCGCGGAGTCCTCCGGGGCGGAGATCGTCTACGGCGGGGCGGTGGATCTGATCTCGCGGCGGGCCTCGGGCGTGGCGGTGCGGACGAGCAGTGGGCTGGTGGTGCGCGCGCGGGCGCTCGTGAACTGCGCGGGGCTGCAGTGCGACCGGATCGCGCGGCTGGCCGGGGACGACCCCGGGATGCGGATCCTGCCGTTCCGGGGCGAGTACTACGACCTGGCCCGGCCCGGGCTGGTGCGCGGGCTGGTCTATCCGGTACCGGACCCGGCGTTCCCCTTCCTCGGTGTCCACCTGACCCGGGGCATCGGCGGCGGGGTCCACGTCGGGCCGAACGCGGTGCCGGCCCTGGCGCGCGAGGGGTACGGCTGGGGCGTGGTCCGGCCGCGGGACCTCGCGGACGAGCTGGCCTGGCCGGGATCCTGGCGGATGGCCGCGCGGCACTGGCGGTACGGAGCGGGCGAGGTGCGGCGGTCGCTGTCGAAGGCGGCGTTCGTCGAGGCGGTACGCAGGCTGCTGCCCGCGGTGCGCGCGGAGGACCTGGTGGCTGCGGCGGCGGGGGTGCGGGCGCAGGCCGTGCTGCGGGACGGGACGCTCGTGGACGACTTCCTGATCCGGGAGGGGGAGCGGGCGGTGCACGTGCTGAACGCGCCTTCGCCTGCGGCTACCGCTTCGCTGCCGATCGGGCGGGAGATTGCTGGGCGCGTGCTCAAGGTGTTGCGCAGCGCGTAGCCTGCGGGGCTTGGCCCTGGCCTTGGCCTTGGCCTTGGCCCTGGCCCTGGCCCTGGCCCTGGCCCTGGATCGCCGCTGCGCGGGGCTGCCCTCTGCGCCGGAGCGCGGCTGACGGGGTGTGCCGCTGCGCGGGGCCTGTCCCCTACCCGCCCTTCCACCGTTCCCCGGGCGCTGCCCGGACCCGCGCCTCAAACGCCGGCGAGGCTGGGTGTGCCCCGGGCTCTGCCCGGACGCGATCGTCAAACGCCGCACGGGCTGGGTGCGCCCCGGGCACCTGCCCGGACCCGATCGTCAAACGCCGCACGGGCTGGGTGCGCCCCGGGCGCCTGCCCGGACCCGATCGTCAAACGCCGCACGGGCTGGGTGCGCCCCGGGCACCCGCCCGGACCCGATCGTCAAACGCCGCACGGGCTGGGTGTGCCCCCGGGCACCTGCCCGGACCCCGGGCCTCAAGCGCCGGACGGGCTGGGAAGGGGTACCGGGCTGCGCCCGGGCCCTGGGGCTCCGCCCCGGACCCCGCGCCTCACACGCCGGCGAGGCTGGATTGGTGCCGGACCGTCGGTGCGGGTGGATTGGTGGCGCGCCGTGGGTGGGAGTGGGCGCGCGTAGAATCCGGGGATTGTGTCTGAGTCTCTGAGTCCCCAGAATCCCGCCGCCGAGCCCGCGCCGGAGGCGACCTCCAGTTACGTGCCCCCGAAGTGGCGTACCGAGCCGCGGTTTCCCGACGGGCCCGCGCCCGATCCGGCCGGGTCGCACCACGAGCGGCGGATCCGGAGCTTCCAGCCCCGCCGCAGCCGGGTGACCACCGGGCAGGGCGAAGCCCTGAAGCGGCTCTGGGGGACCTGGGGGCTCGACATCGACGGGCACGACGTCATCGATCTGAAGGAGATGTTCGACGGGCTCCCCGTCGTCCTGGAGATCGGCTTCGGCATGGGCGAGGCCACCGCGCAGATGGCCGCCGCCGACCCGGGGACCGGGATCCTCGCCGCCGACGTGCACACCCCCGGGCAGGGGAATCTGCTCGCCCTCGCCGAGCGGGGCGGGATGACCAACATCCGCGTCGCGAACGGGGACGCCATCATCCTGCTCCGCGAGATGCTCCCGCCGGACTCCCTCGCCGGGCTCCGCGTGTACTTCCCGGACCCCTGGCCCAAGGCCCGCCACCACAAGCGGCGCCTGATCCAGCCCGAGTTCCTCGCGCTGGCCGCCACCCGCATGGCGCCCGGGGCGATCCTGCACTGCGCGACCGACTGGGAGCCGTACGCCGAGCAGATGCTCGAAGTGCTGACGGCCCAGCCGGAGTTCGAGAACACGCAGGCAGACGGCGGCTACTCGCCCCGGCCCGACTTCCGGCCGCTCACCCGCTTCGAGGGCCAGGGCCTCGACAAGGGGCACGTCGTACACGATCTGCTGTTCCGGCGCACGGATAACGCCCAGAACTGAGCACATCACTCCGTGTGTCGGGTCCGCTCGGTAGAGTCATCACGTGCTCCGAGCGACCCGGCCGCCCCGGCTGCCGCACCGCGTGCCGCGTACCCCCGGCGCCGTGCGTACCTGTGTACTCGTCGTGCTGCTCGGTGCCTGCGGCATCGCGATCCTGGAACTCGTACGCGAACAGACCGGTACGCCCGGGTTCTTCGTCGGTCTGGGCCTGGCCCTGCTGCCGGTGGCGCCGCTCCTTGCGGCGTTCCGCTGGGTGGGGCGGGCCGCGCCGCATCCGTGGGCGCAGTTGTCGTTCTGCTTCGGCTGGGGCGCGTGCGCCGCGGCGCTGATCGCCATACTGGCCAACAGTTTCGCGACCCAGTGGATAGCCGCGGCCACCGCCAATCCCTCGGACGCCGACCAGCTCGGCTCGGTGGCGATCGCTCCGGTGGTCGAGGAGAGCGCCAAGGCGGCCGCCCTGCTGCTGGTGTTCCTGTTCAGGAGACGCCAGTTCACCGGCCCCTCCGACGGTTTCGTGATGGCCGGTTTCACCGCCACCGGCTTCGCCTTCACCGAGAACATCCTCTATCTCGGCAACGCCTTCTACGAGGACGTGGAGAACGGCACCGGCGTGCTGAACTCCGTGACGGCCGCGACGTTCTTCGTCCGGGGCGTCATGTCCCCCTTCGCGCATCCGCTGTTCACCGTGGCCACCGGTCTCGGCTTCGGCGCCGCCGCGCTCTCCGTGCGCCGTACGCGCCGGATCGGTCTGCCCGTGCTCGGCCTCGCCTCTGCCATGGGGCTGCACGCGCTGTGGAACAGCTCCTCGGACCTGGGCGAATCCGGCTTCTACGTGGTCTACGGCTGTGTGATGGTCCCGGTGTTCGGGCTGCTGGCCTGGCTGGCCGTGTGGATACGGCGCCGCCGACTGCGGGCCGTCGCCGGGGAGCTCGCCCTGTACGCGGCCGCCGGCTGGCTGAGCCCGGCCGAGGTGCCCGCACTGGTGTCGATGCCCGCGCGCTCCCTGGCCCGCGCACTGGCCCGGAGCACCGGGGGCCGGCCCGCGGGACGGGCGGTCGCGCTGTACGAGGCCGACGCCGCGGCCCTGGCCCTGCTACGTCACCGGGCGCGCAGCGGCGGCCCGACCCGGGAGCCCGACTTCGCGGGGCGGGAGCGGGAGTTGCTGCGCCGGCTCTGGCTGCGCCGCGCGACGGCGGGCCCGGCGCTGTCCCGCGCCGCGGTGCTGGAGGACCTGCTCCCGCCCCGGTTCGACCCCCTGGGCCCGCTCGGCGGGCTCGACCGGCCGTTCGCCGGGCCGGCGCTTGGACGCGTGCCCGGCCGCGCACCCGGCCGCGTACCGGGTCCTAGACGTTCAGGCCCCGTGCCGTCAGCCATGACAGCGGGTCCACCGTGACGCCGCCCTGGCGCACTTCGAGGTGCAGGTGGGGGCCGGTGACGTTGCCGGTCGCACCGACCCGGCCGATGGTGTCGCCGCCGGCGACCGAGCCGCCGGTCACCGACATCGAGGACAGGTGGCAGTACCAGATCTCGGTGCCGTCGGGGAGCTCCAGCACGATGCGGTAGCCGTACGCCCCGGACCAGCCGGCCGAGATGATCTTGCCGGCGCCGACCGCCTTGACGGGGGTGCCGGTCGGGGCGGCGAAGTCGAGGCCGGTGTGGTGGCCGGAGGACCACATCGAGCCGGAGTCGCCGTAGTGCGAGGTGAGGGTGTAGGCCGAGGTGGGCAGGAAGAAGGATCCGGCCGACCGGGCGGCGCTCTCCGCTTTGGCCTTGGCCTCGGCGGCCTCCTTGGCCTCCTGCGCCTTGCGCGCTTCCTCGGCCGCGGCCTTCTCGGCCGCCTCCGCCGCCGCCTCCGCCGCCGCCTTCTCGGCCGCCTCCTTGGCCGCCCGGGCGTCGCGGGCCTGCTGCGCCGCGGCCTCCTGCGCCACCCGCTCTGCCTCGGCCCGCTCCTGGGCCGCGGCGGCCTCCTGCTGGTTCTCGGCCTGCTGGAGGATGCGGCTGCGCAGCAGCTCGCCCGCGTCGGAGCGGCGGTCGGCCTGCTGCGGGATGATCCCGGTCCGCGCCTGCGCCGCCGACGAGGCGGTGCCCGTGTCCCCGTCGGCGGTGTCCTGATCCGCACCGCCCAGCGACTCCGGGAGGGAGGGCAGGGGCGGCAGCGACGGCAGGGATATGGCGACCTGAGGCCGGTCCTGCGCGGTGGCGATGCCGCCCGCGCCGACTGCGGCGATCACGCCGACGCCGAGGACGGTGGAGGAACGGGCCAGTCCCCCGCGCTGCTTGAGCACGCGGTGCTTGCCGCGTGGCGGCCGCGCCGAGTCCTCGGTGGGGTTCCACTCGCCCCAGGCTCCGGCGGTGGGCTGCTCCTGGACGTCGATGCCTTCAGGGGCAGGCGAGTTGGAGGCCACCGGGGCACACTCCTCATGGGCGAGCACGCGCACGGTGCCGTCTCTTGCGACGGCTGGGACGACCGCTCTGCGTTATCGAACGGTAATAGAGAAAGGGGAGTGATTCCAAGCAGTTGCGATTGATCGTTAACGACAATCAGCCACTGCTTGCACAGCTCTGGCCAGGACTTATCGTCGCAGTCATGGATCAACTCGGGCAAAAAACGGCCACCCCTCCCACCCCTCGCGCCACATCTTCACATTGACTGTCCGTCAGATTGCTTGCCCAGCGCGCTCCTTCGGTTACGTGCGGTCACACTCCCTCTCCCTTCGGGACCACGCGCACCGTCCGGCGCCGGATCGGCTGCCCCACCCCCGGTCTGGCCACCGCCAGCAGGGCCATGTCGTCCGTCGCCGCGCCGCCCGTGTGGCGGCGGACATCCGTGGCGAGCGCGCTCAGCAGTTCGTCGGGCCCGGGGAAGACCCGCCCGCGCAGCCGGGCCGCCGGATCGTAGAAGGCGCCCGCCCCGTCCCGGGCCTCGGTCAGGCCGTCCGTGTAGAGGAGCAGGGTCGCCCCTTCCGGGAAGGCCCACTCCTGCACCTGGTCCGGCCACCCGCCGAGGTCCCCCATGCCGAGCGGCAGCGCCGGCTCGGCGGGGGCCAGCTCCGCGAGGCCGCCGTGCGCGTAGAGCAGCAGCGGCTCGGGGTGGCCCCGGTTGACGAGCCGCAGCAGGCCCGCGCCCGGCGGGATCTCACCGAGCACGCACGTGGTGAACCCTTCCACCGCGTCCAGGCTGTCGCGCCGGTTCCCTTCCCGGGCCAACGCCCGCTCCAGCCGCCGGGCCACCCCCTCCAGCGTGGGCTCGCTCTCGGCCGCCTCCCGGAACGCCCCGAGCACCACGGCGACGGCCTCGACCGCCCCGAGCCCCTTGCCCCGTACGTCGCCCACCGCGAGGCGCACTCCGTACGGGGTGTCCTGCACGGCGTAGAGGTCGCCGCCGATGAAGGCGTCCGCCTGCGCGGCCTCGTACGAGGCGGAGACCTGGAGGCCGCCGATCCGCTCGGCGGGCGTCGGCAGTACGGCGCGCTGGGCGGCCACCGCGATCCCGCGCGCGGAGGCGAGCTGCTCCGTACCGCGCCGCACGACGAGGTTGATCAGCGTGGCCAGCCCGGAAACGGTCACGACGGTGACCAGCTCGGTCATGGCCTCCACCTTGAAGGTGGTGCCGTTGTAGAGGTGCAGGACGACCACGGCGAGGGTGGCGAGGATGCCGGTGAGGACGGTGGCCCGGAGCGAGAAGAGCGGGGCCGCGATGAGCGGGGCGGCGGAGAAGAAGGGAGAGCCGGTGAAGCTGGGCGGGGTCAGCACGTCGAAGAGGAAGCCGAGGACGATCAGGGTGCCCGGGAGCGTCTTGACGATCCGGCGGACCACGACGCTGCCCGCGACCGCGCCGAAGGCGCGCTCGCCCCTGCCCTGCCGGCCCAGCCCCGCCACGCTGCTCTCCTGCCGCCCGGTCCGCCTCGCCCCCCAAGGCTGGGGGCAGGAGGGCCCGTACGGCGAGCCGGGCGGACCGTTCGAGTGACGGGTCGCGCACCGCGGACACACGAGCGCACTGCGGACACGACGAAGGCCCGGTCCCCCAAAGGGGACCGGGCCTTCGTACTGAGTAGCGGGGGCAGGATTTGAACCTACGACCTCTGGGTTATGAGCCCAGCGAGCTACCGAGCTGCTCCACCCCGCGTCGGTAAACCCAACTCTACGCCATCCGGGGGGAGGCCTCCGCCAATTAACGTCCGAGCCACCCCTGGAGTGGACATAACTCCTGGTCAGAGGCGCTAAACGCGGCGGTGGGGGCCTCCGGTCAGGACCTCGTCGGCCCTGGCGGACTGCTCGGCGGCAGCGGCGGCGGCGGTTCCACCGCGCCCAGCCGCTGGGCACGGTCCGCCCCAAGGACGTCAACGGGCTGGACGGCCAGGAAGCGATGGCCCTGCGCCTGCTCGCCCAGGGGCACACGGACGAGGCGATCGCGACACGGCTGGGCGTCTCCCACCGCACGGCCCGCCGGATCGCGACCCAGCTGATGGAACGCCTGGGAGCGCGCAGCCGCTTCGAGGCCGGCGTCCGGGCGGTCCAGCACGGCTGGCTCCCGCACCACCCCTGACAGGCCGTCACGACGAGAAGCGCCCCACCCGGAGGACCGGATGGGGCGCTTCGAGCAGTAGGCCATGTCGGACTCGAACCGACAACCAACGGATTAAAAGTCCGGAAGATGAAGTGCCGGAGGGTGGTAGCGAGTGACGTCTCGTGCCGTTTCTGCTGGCCAGGGGGAACGCCGCCGGTCAGCCGTGACGTCTGCTGCCGCTTCGTCCGTACCCATCCGGGCACGCATCGGGCACGCACGGGGCACGCAGTCACTGCAAGGGATCAGCGGCCTGACGTGCGTAAACAGCCCGACCACGGGTCACGCTACATCTCCGCTCTGACACACGAAAGGGGCCGCCCGGCAATGCCGAGCGGCCCCTCAGTCATGCAGCCCGGGGGGCGTCGCCCGCGGCTCCGGGCGCTTCGATCCCGCTCTCGCGAAGATCGTTGAGTACCCGTTCGAGCGCGTTCGCGCCGGCCGGTGTGACGTGTCGGTCATCGAGCGCGACGTACGTAGTCCCGTCGTGCGAGGTACCGACGGCCCACACACCATCATCGAGCCGAGTCCGAATTACCGAGATCATTACCGCCCCCCGCGGTCGCGCCCCCCTGCGAGCGCTCCCCATGCTTATCTGCGTGCGCTGTTCGTCCTTCGTTGAGCCCGCCGTACCGAGCGCTGTCTAGTCCCAAGAGCTATCGAGCGGCGCGGCCTCGGCCGGCGGCTCCACCGGCACGGGGGCGACGTTCCAAGAGCTGTCAGCCCGAACGGCGTCACCCTGTCCCGAAACTGCACCCGCGCCCACAACGGCCGCGGCGGCGAGCAGGGCGACAGCAGCGCCGCGCCCAATCCACTTCATGATCATTTGCGAGTTCCCTCCCCAGGTGTTGGATATGCCACTTAGATACACCGGCGGCATGCTTCCCGTAAGGGATACGCTGCCTGTTCGAACGAGGATCGAACAAGCTTTTACCAGGTCAAAGGTAGGAACTTCCAAGATCCGAACCGGGGGACAGCGTGGAGACGTCAAGGCTGACCGAAGCCGAACTGTGCGTATATGGGCAGATCGCCGAAGGTGCTCAGATCGCCGATGACGCCCAGCCAACCGCCGAACGACTGCTCGCCTCGGGCCTGATCCTGCAAGATCATTTCCAGCCGAGCGGATACGTTGCGGTCCCATTCAGCGAGATCGAGACGCGCCTGCGCGAGACGGCGCAGCACCAACTCGAAGAGACCGCCCGGCAGCTTGCAGAAATCCCCGCACTGGTCGAGCAGTTGCGAACATGCCGGCATGCCCAGACCGGTAGCGGCATCGCCCAGTGGGTTGACGGCAAGGACGCTGTAAACGCCGCAATCTCCCTCGCCGTTCAGTCCTCCCGGCACGAGCTGCTGTCCGCCCAGCCAGGACCCCGGCCCAAACGCGTGATCAAGCTGTCGACTGACCGGGACCGAGCCGCTGTCGAGCGTGGCGTCGCGACGCGCACCATCTACAACGCGAGCAGCCGCGCGAACCCCGCGGCGGTCGACCGCGTGAACGAGTTGACGCCGCTTGGCGCCGAGTTCCGCACGCTTCCGCGCGCCTTCATGCGGCTGATCATGATCGACCGAGAAATTGCGATCATCGAGGACCACGCCGACGGGCGCCCGAGCTTCGAGGGTGCCTACCTCGTGAGGGACCGGGCGGTGTGCGGGTACTTGGCCGCGGCGTTCGAAATCGAGTGGCAGCTCGGGCTCGACTGGCACAGCGAGGAAACCGCCGCGCAGTCGCGCCCTACCGTGACCACTCCCCTACAGCGCACGATCCTTCGCGAGCTCTGCGCGGGGAAGGATCAGCAGCAGATCGCAAAGGTCCTCGGGTACAGCGCGAAGACCGTCAACACCGCGTTGAGCGACCTGCGGACACGGCTCGGAGTAGCCACCGTCTATCAGGCCGTCGCATGGTGGGCCGGCCCTGAGGGCGTAGCCGAGCATTCAGCCGATCAGGGCTAGCTCGCCCCGGACGTACCGCGAAGCCTGTTCAGCAACTCATGCACGAGCGGCATGTCGTCCGGCGACAAGCCCGGGGCGTGCGCGACGGTGGCAGCGCTCCCGGAGTGGTCTCCCTCGGCCGGTATGCGTGTCGTGACGAGCCCGACGTACTCAGCGGCGGCAGCGATCTGCAAGTCGCGCACGGACACCTCGGCCGCGACCGCGAGGGCACGAACCAGAGCGGGCGAAATCTTCACCGGGTCGCCGTCCTCGATCTTGTGCACGAGCGTGTACGACGGCGTGTACCCGGTTTCCGGGTCGACGGCGAGGGCGGCATAGACCCGGTACGGGCGACCTCGGCGCCCCCTGCGCACTAGATCCGCGAACGGTGTGCCGAGCTCGGGCTCGGTCGGGTTAGTCACGTCCCCCACCCCCACTCATGTTTCGTAACAAGAACAGCTTAGGGCCATCTAATCAGCCAGCATGCCCCGGAGCGCAACCCCCAATCCCGTTGACGTGCTGTTTCTCTCCTCTTAGGGTCGTGATTGTTCATGAACGTGAACAACCCACCTGCCGGTTTTACCGTGCTGTGATCAGGGTTGTTCACGTCTGCTGACAGGGGGTTGAACATGGCAAGTGCAGTTGAGTACCTGGGGCCGCCGCCCGCGCAGCGCAACACAAAGCACGCGCGGATCGCTGCGGACCTGCGAACGCACCCGGAGGTGTGGGGGGTCATCCGGCGCCCCGCGTCCCTCGACAGTGCGGCGTCGGCCGCGCGGGCGATCCGCGAGGCGAGACTGCCCGCGTACTCCCCGGCCGGCACGTTCGAGGCGGTCGCCCGGACTGTCACCGAGGGAGACCGCACCGAGTACCGCGTCTATGCCCGGTACGTCGGCACCGCTGAATCTGCTGCGTGATCTGCGAGCACTGGAGCGGCGCCGCCCGCGCCCACTGTCGAGCGGTCGGCGCCCGCCGCTACATCGTCGGCAACCGGTGCCCTGCTCACACACCCGCAGCACTCGCCGGCCTGCCCGAACCTCCGGGCTCGCCGATCCCTGTAAGGAGACGTTCCGTTGAGCCTCGCCGCGACGGATTGGGTTTGGTCCCAGTCCGACAGCCGAGGCGCCGCTCGTCTGGTGCTGCTCGCGATTGCTGACCGGGCCGACGCCGACGGCGTCGCCTACGCCGGTACCGCCTCGCTCATCCGGCGCACCCGCGCCGCCCGGTCCACCGTCCGCGACGCCGTTGACACCCTGCTTGTCTCGGGTGAGCTCGCCGTCGTCGAGGGCAGGCTCGGGCCCGGCGGCGAAACGGTTTACCGCTTCCCGCTGCTCGACGCGAGGGGGGCCGGTGAGCGGTCCGGGCCGACTACCGGCCCGGACCGGAGATCGGCCCCCGGGGGGCCGGTGAGCGGCCCCGGGGAGGGCCGGACATCGGCCCCGGGGGGACCGGCTACCGGCCCGGGGGAGGGCCGACTACCGGCCCCCGGGGGGCCGCTCACCGGCCCCCAGAACAAAAGAAGCTCTCTACAAGACAAAGAACAGCAGCAGCCGCGCGCGACGAACACCGCGGCAGCGCTGATTCCCGAACTGCGTCCGCTCGACGCCGCTCTCGTCTCCGCCTCGATCACCGTCCGGTGGTCGCTCGGTCTCGGCGAGCAGCGCGACGTCTACCGGCTCGTACAGGCGCACGGCGTCGAGGCCCTGGTCGACCTCGCCGCCCGCCGCACCAATCCGGGCGAGGCACCGAAGAGTGCCCGCTACTGGCTCAAGGTCTGGAGCGACCTCGACCGGCCGGCGCCGAGCGCGCCGCCTCGGGCGCCCGCCTCGACCGCGAGCTACGCCGACAACCTCGCCGCCGGCCTCGCCCTGCTCGCCCAAAAGGAGAGCCGCACATGACGCCCGAACAGATCGCCGCCCTGCTCGCCTTCGCCGGAACCCTCGACAGTCGCGTGCGCCGCGCCCTCGCCGACCCGCAGCAGTCCGCCCGCACCATCTCGGAGTGGACCGCCGCCGTCGCCGACGTGCCCGCGACCATGCCCGCCACCGGATGGGACGCCGCCCGCGCAACCCGCCGCTACTACGAGCAGCAGGGCGGGAACAAGAGCTCGCAGTACCGGCCGATCGAGCCGCACGACCTGCTCGCCGCATGGGGGCCGCACCGCGCCGAGGTCATGGCCCGACACACCGACCCCGTGCCGGCCGCGGACCCGGACAACCCCGCCGCGTGGCGCGAGGAACTACTCGGCACCCGCGCGTCGGTCGCCCGCGGGCACAGCGCGCCCGCGCAGTACCGGGCCGAGATCAACGCAGCAGGGCAGAAACGTCTCGCCGCGCTCATGTCGGGAGTCGGCACCGGCCCGCGCCGGTACGTGCCCGCGCACGTGGCCGCCGAGTTGCGCCAGTTCCGGCCGGCCCGCGCGCACCGCGAGCAGCTCGTCGACGAGGGTCTGCCCGACCCGCTCGGCGTCCGGTGCCCGTACTGCCTCGCCACGGTCGACGAGCAGTGCCGGCGCAGCTTCCGAAACCGAGGAAGTCGGCGCCCGCTCCCCGGCGTGCACCCGTCCCGGGTCGAGGCGCTGCTCGCTCACCTCAACAACGGCGAGCAGGCCGACGACGAGCAGGTGCGCCTCGCCCGGATCATGTGCCAACCGCCCGCACCTCGACGGGACACCCGTGCTCGGCACACCAGCGGCGGGGGCGAGGCCCGATGATTCCCGCCGCCGCGCGCGCCGTGATCGCCGCCCACCTGACTGACGAGCTCGACGTGCACCCCCATCTCGCGACCGCCGTCGTTGCTGGTCTCGCCGACCGACTCGCCCGCGACGGATGGCACATCAACGACGAGCCCCCCGCGCGACCGGTCGCGCCTCGCGCGCGGGAAACCCGCGGCGCTCGGCGCGCCCTCGACCGACTGCTGCGGGTTTCCCGAACGAACGAGGAAGGGACCCCATGAGCGCCGCCCTGCTCGCCCTCGCCGTGACGCTCGCGCTCGCCCTCGGCGCCTCCCTCGCGTACGCGGTCCGGATCGACGACCGCCTCGACCGCGAGCTGCGCCGCCTCGACCGCGGCCCCTGCCCGACCACCTGCACCACCTGCTCGACGACGCCGCGCCGAGCCGAGAACGGAGAGACCACACCATGAGCCTGAACACCACCACCCGCACCCGGTCTCGGCGCGGCCGGAGCGACGCCCGCGAGGCCGTGCGCGACGCCCGGCGCGCAGCGATTCGAGTCCTGCTCGCCCGCGCCGACCGAGGGGTGCTCGGCCCCGAGGACACGGTGAAGCTGCGGCAGCTCGTCGAGGCCGAGGTCGCCGACGGCGACGCGTTCCGGCGCTCGGCCGCGGGACAGCAGGCCGCGGCGCTGCGGCTGACACACCGCGTCGTCGCCGCCGAGCAGGCCATCGTCGAGGCCGAGGCCGATCGCGACCGCCTCGCCGCCGAAGTCGAGGCGCTGCGCGCGGGCGAGGGGGTGCGCGCATGAGTTACGCACAGGCTGTGCACGAGACCGTGCGCGCGCTGCTGACGATCCGCGGCCGGTGGGCCGAGCTGCTGCTCGCGATCGAGGAACCGCCGGCCGATCACTGGCCGCCGCGGCAGCTCGCCCACATCATGCGCGAGGGCGACGACGAGCAGCTCGTCGTCGAGGACCGGGCGCCGCTCGTCCTGCGCGAGCACCCCGCCCCGCTCAACCTCGGCGCGCTCGACACAGCCCTCGCGGTTGAGCGGCTGATGTTCGGTCTCGCCGACACCCTCGCCGCCGCCGTACAGCGCACCGAGCAGGGCGACCCCCGCGCGTGGCTGTCCCCCGACCCGAGCGCACCGGACACTCGGCGCGCGGCCGGATCGCGGGCGCACGGGCTGCACTGGGCGTGCGTGTGGATCGATGGGCGCGTACAGGATGCCGACACCGCCCCCGAGCACGAGCTCGACGGCGCGGTGAGCGCGCCGCCGTTCGAGGTGCTGCCCCTGTACCTGCTGCACGAGGCACGGCGTACCGCGCGGATCGCCGAGGCCCGGGTGCTGCGCGCGCTCGGCCTCGACCAACGCGAGACCCCGCTGCCCGAGCCGTGCCCGTGGTGCGAGGGCGAGCTCACTCTGCACAGCGCCCCCGACGGGCCGCCGATCGTGACCTGCTCGGGCGGGCGCGACTGCTCGGCGCCCGTGCCCCTCGACAGCAGGGAGCGGTCGCGGGTGTGGGAGTGGGACGACCTCCCCGACCTGATCGCCGCACTCGGGGTCGACCTTGCAGCCGCGGCGTGATGCGGTGCTCGACGAGCAGCTCGTCGACGAGGCCGCGGCCGGCGAGGGCCGCGGTACGTGGCGCGGGGGGTGGCTCGTCGTCGAGGCACCGCCGAGCGCCGAGGCCCTGCTCGACCTCGGCGACGACGTCGAGCAGGGCGCGCTCTTTGAGTGATCGAGATCCGTACCGATAGAGGCTTGCGCCGTTATGCATTCGTGACCTAGAGTCGGGAGCGCCTCCGGCGTGCCCGGAAACGAAGCCGCTCCTACGCCCCGCCACCATCCCCCGGTGGCGGGGCGTTTGCATGCCCGCCCCCGGGAGGTGATCCCGTGGCCGACCCGATCACGGACGCCGACCGAGCAGCGGTCCGCCGCCTGCACGGCGCAGGCAAGTCCCGTAACCAGATCGCTCGCGAGCTTGGGCGCGGCGCCGCAACGGTGTCCAAGATCGCCGCCGCCGAGGGGCTCACCTTCTCCGGTGGCGCGCGGGTCGCCGCCGCCACCGACGCCCGACGAGCCGATGCCGTGGCCCGGCGCGAGCAGCTCGCCGACGACGCCCTCGACGGCGCTCTCGCTCAAGTCGAGCGGGTCGGCGCCGCCGACTCGGCACGCGATGCCCGCGACTACGCGACCGCCGCCCGCGCCTTGACCGAGGTACACGCCAAGGTCGCCGAGCTCGCGCGCTCCAACAAGACGAGCAGCGCCGGCGGGATGCTCGACCGCCTCGCCGACGCGCTGCTCGGCACACAGGACGACGCACCGGGCGGGGGGTGATCCCCTCGGCCGATCACCTCTCCGACAAGCAACTGCGCAGCATCCGCGAGGCCACCGCCCGTATCAACTTGTGGCACGGGTCGGTGCGCTCCGGCAAAACGATCTCGTCACTGCTGCGCTTCCTGCTCGCCGTCCGGCGGGCGCCCGCCTCGGGCCTGATCCTGATCGTGGGCCGCTCGCTCGCCACGATCGAGCGGAACGTGATCGAGCCCCTGCAAGACCCCGAGCTCTTCTCGGACACCGCGGCCGAGGTCCACCACACCCGCGGCGCAACGACCGCCGTCGTTCTCGGCCGCGTCGTCCACCTGATCGGCGCAAGTGACTCTCGGTCCGAGGGCCGGTTGCGTGGTCTGACCGCCTCGGTCGCCTACGCGGACGAGGTCACACTGCTGCCCGAAGCGTTCTTCACGCAGCTACTCGCCCGCCTCTCCGTCGCCGGCGCGATCCTGATCGGCACGACCAACCCCGACGGGCCGCGGCACTGGCTCAAGGCGAAGTACCTCGACCGCGCCGCCGAGCTCGACCTCGCTTCCTGGCACTTCAAGCTCGCCGACAATCCCGCCCTGTCGCCCGCCTACGTCAAGGCCCTGTCCACGGAGTACACCGGCCTCTGGCGGCGCCGGATGATCCTCGGCGAGTGGGTCGTCGCCGAGGGCGCGATCTTCGACATGTACGACGAGCAGCAGCACGTCGTCGACGAGCTGCCCGAGATGCAGCGCCATTGGGTCGGCATCGACTACGGCACGAGCAATCCTTTCGTCGCGATCTTGCTCGGCCTCGGCGTCGACGGCCGGCTGTACGCGGTGAGCGAGTGGCGCCACGACTCCCGCCTCGCACACCGCCAGATGACCGACGCGCAGTACAGCCGCGCCGTCCGCGGCTGGATCGACGAGCTCGGCGTGCAGCCCGCATGGACGCTGATCGACCCGTCGGCCGCGAGCTTCTCAACTCAGCTATGGGCCGACGGGTACCCGAACGTGGCGCGCGCTAATAACACCGTCCTCGACGGCATCCGCACCATGGCGAACACCCTCGACGCCGGCGCGCTGCTCATACATCGCTCGTGCGAGGGGCTGCTCGCCGAGCTCCCCACGTACGTGTGGGACGACTCGGCCGCGGCCCGCGGTGAAGACAGGCCAGTAAAGGCGGCCGACCACAGCCTCGACGCACTTCGGTACGCGCTGCACAGCACCGTGCACGAGTGGCGCGCGCTCCTCGCGACCGCCGCCTGAACACCCCCGTTCCCCGAGGCGCTGCGCAGCGCCTCGGGCCCGAGCAGGCCGAGGGGGTGATCGCGTGCGAGGAATGACCGACCGGTTCCTCGACAAGGTCGCCCCCGGCCCCCTCGGCTGCTGGGACTGGACCGCCCACGTCAAGCCGAACGGGTACGGGCAGTTCAAGGTCGGCGGTCGGCAGCAGTACGCCCACCGCGTCGCCTACGAGCTCACCCGCGGGCGCATCCCGCACGGTCTCGTGATCGACCACCTGTGCCGCCGGCGGCACTGCGTGAACCCCGACCACCTCGAAGTGGTGAGTCACCGGACCAACATCCGGCGCGGGATCTCCCCCGCCGCACGCCGCGCGCGTCAGACCCATTGCACCCGCGGGCACCGGTTTGACCGATCGAACACCTACCTCGCGCCGAACGGCACACGGCACTGCCGGCCCTGCTCGACGCTGCGAGCCCGAATCCGTCGCCAGGGGGTGAGCGGTGCCCCTGCCTGACAACAACGTCCCGTGGCCCCCGCCGCACCTCGCCCGCCCGCTCGCAGAGATGCGCGTCGATGACGCTTGGTACTCCGGCGACGCCGCCAAGCTGACCGCCGTCTACGCCAACAACCCGAGCAGGACGAGCGGCGCATCCCGCTTGTGGGGGCGCCGTCGAGCACCGCAGCCCGGCAAGCGCGACAACCGCCTGCACATCCCCCTCGCCGGCGACATCGCCACCGCGAGCGCCGACCTGCTGTTCAGCGAGCCGCCCACGTTCACCGTCGCCGACACGGCGACGCAGGACCGGCTGAACGAGTTGAACGACGCCGACGGCATCGCGAACACCCTGCTCGAAGGTGCCGAGGTCGCCGCCGCCCTCGGCGGCGTGTACCTGCGGATCACGTGGGATCGCTCGCTCGTCGACCGACCGCTGCTCACCACCGTGCACGCCGATGCCGCCGTGCCCGAGTTCTCGTTCGGTCTGCTGCGCGCCGTGACCTTCTGGCACGAGCTCGCCTCGGACGGCGCGAGCGTGCTCCGCCACCTTGAACGGCACGAGCGCGGTCGCATCCTGCACGCGCTCTACCAGGGCACCGCCGACAACCTCGGCCGACGCGTCCCGCTGACCGAGCACCCCGCGGTCGCACCGCTCGCCGAGGCGCTCGGCCCCGACGGCGAGTCAATCGAGACAGGCATCGACCGGTTGACCGCCGCCTACGTCCGCAACATCGGCCCCAACAGGAAGCACCGCGGCTCGGACCTCGGCCGCTCTGACTACGCCGCCCCGCTGTACGACCTGCTCGACGCGCTCGATACGACGTGGACCTCGTGGATTCGCGACATCCGCCTCGCCCGCGCCCGCCTGATCATCCCCGACGCCTACCTGCGCGACCACGGCCCCGGCCGCGGAGCGAGCTTCGACGAAGATCGGGAAATCTGGCAGCTCCTGAACATCCCGCCCACCGAACAGGGCGGCATCACCCTGTCGCAGTTCGCGATCAGGGTCGAGGAACACGAGCGGACGTCCGAGGCCACCACACGGCAGGCCGTGCGGTCGGCCGGATACGCCGCGCAGACCTTCGGCATCGACGACCAGGCCGCCGCGATCACCGCGACCGAGGTCAAGGCCAAGGAACGCCGGAGCATGACCACCCGCGGGAAGAAGCTTCGGTATTGGTCGCCGCCCCTCGGCGAAATGCTGCACGTCATGCTGCTGCTCGACCGGGTGCTGTTCGGTCGGGGCATCGTGCCCGAGCGTCCCCGGATCGACTTCGGGGGCACCGTGAGCGAGGACCCGGCCACCCTCGCGCAGACCCTTTCCCTGTACCAGCAGGCGCAGGCCGTAAGCGTCGATACCAAGGTTCGGATGCTCCATCCCGGTTGGGACGAGGCCGAGGTGCAGGTCGAGGTCGCCCGCATCCTCACCGAGACCGGGCAGGCCGTGCCCGACCCGATGCAGGCCGGCGCCCTCGTCTGACCGTGTGAGGGGGTGCGATGCCCATCCACCCCGGCATGGTCGAGGATCTCTCGGCCGGTGTCCGCGACCTCTACGCGGACGCCGAGCAGCGGCTGCTCGGCATCGTGGCCCGCCAGTTGATCGACGGGTTCGAGGCCCCGGGGTGGGCGACCAACAAACTCAGGGACATTCAGGCGCTGCGCCGCGGGGCGCAAGGTGTCGTCGACGCCCTCGCCGAGGCGGTACAGCTGGAGGTGTTCGACGCCGTCGCCGAGGCGTACAGCATCGGCGCCCGATCCGGGCTCGCCGAACTCGGCGCGCTGCACGACACCGACCTGCGCCGGATCGCCGACACCACGCCCAACACCCGCGCCGTCGACCGCCTCGCCGCCGAAACCCTCGATCTCGTCACCGCCACGCACCGCGGGATTCTCCGCGGCGTCGAGGACGGATACCGGCAGGTGATCGCCGAGGTGTCCGCAACACCGCTGCTCGGCATCGACACCCGCAGGCAGGCCACCCAATCCGCCATGGACCGATTTGCCGACCGTGGATTGAGGACGTTCGTCGACCGCGGCGGGCGCGCGTGGCAGATGACGAGCTATGCCGAGATGGCCGTACGGACCGCGACCGGCAGGGCCGCCGTCGAGGCGCACGGCGACAAGCTGCGCGCGGCCGGCCTCGACCTCGTGATCGTCAGCAACGCCCCGCACGAGTGCCCGCTCTGCAAGCCCTTCGAGGGCAAGGTGCTGTCACTCGACGGACCGGGCGGCGCCCGCACGGTCGAGGTCGAGCACGCCGTCGAGGACGACCGCACCGTGCAGGTGCACATCGCGGGCAGCCTCGACGAGGCCCGGCAGCACGGTTTCCAGCACCCGAATTGCAGGCACTCGGTCGCCGCCTACCTGCCCGGGGTCACCCGGCCGGCGGCCGAGGCATCCGAAGACCCCGACGGATACGAGGCGACACAGAAGCAGCGGGCGATCGAGCGCGGGATCAGGAAGTACAAGAACCGTTCAGCCGCGGCGACGAGCCCCGAGGCCCGTCGGGCGGCCGAAGCCAAGGTGCGGCAGTGGCAGGCCAAGCAGCGCGCCCACCTCGCCGAGCACCCCGAACTCATCCGACGCCGCGAGCGCGAGCAGCCCGGCGCCGGCAACCTGCCGAGCACGGCACCGCACCCGCCGCAGGACGCTTTCGAGGCTGCGCGCGTCCGCTCCGGCGACGAGCGCACCCTGCCCGAGATGACCGACGAGCAGCTCGGCGCGGCGATCCGGCCCGGCGTGCTCGATCAGCGCGACCTCGACCGCATCCGCGGCGAGGCCGGCCGGCGCGACGAGCAGGTGCTGCTCTACCGCATCCGGCCGAACGGCAAGCTCGCCGACAACCTCGCCGAGTTCAGCGACGACGAGCTCGCCGCCGTCGCCGGCCACCTCGGCGACGACGACATGCTGCGGATCATGGGGGAGATGGACCGGCGCGACATCGACGCCGCCATGCCCGGTATCCGCCGCGACCTCGTCGGCATGTCCGAACGCGACCTCGCCGCCCGCGCCCGCAACGTCGAGGGCGACCGGGCGGCGATCGGCGCCGAGATCCACCGCCGCCGAGCGCTTAGCGAGCTGTTCCCCGCCGGCCGCCTCGCCGGTGACCTCTCCGCCCTCGGCGACGACCTGCTCGTCTGGGGAGTGCGCTACGCCTCCCCCGAGGACGCCGCCCGGATCGCTGCCGAGATCGACCGCCGGTACCCGGCCGCGCCGCCGCCCGCCCCCGCGGGCGCACGCGTCGCCGACACCCTCGCCACCCGAGCAGCCCTCGACGAGGCCATGCAACCCGTGCCCCTCGACGACCCGCCGCCGGCCGACCCCGACGAGTGGGGCGCCTACGGACGCGACCTCGAAAAGGGCCCCGACGGCACCGAGCACATGTCCGCCGCCGAACGGTGGGCGTACGAGCGGGAGATCGAGGCACGCTCGGCTCGCTCGGCGTACAGCCGCGAAGAGATTCGCGAGATGTACCAGGAACACATCTACCTGCAATGGCTCGCCGCCGAGGACGCGACCCGAGGTCACATGCTCAGCCGCGCGGCCGAGGCCGCCGACGTCGACCCCCGATCGCTCTTCACCGGACCGGCGCACGTCGCCTACGCCCGAGCCTCGGAAGACCTCATCAGGTGGTGGGCCGACACGAGCCCCAGGGTCACGCTCGCCGAGTTCACCGAGCAGGTGACCGGCGTCAAGAACGCCGCCGCCGAGACCGCCCGGCAATCCGCCCACGGCCAGCAACTCAAGCAGTAGGGGGTGCCGATGGGATTCCGCGAGGCCGCGGTGCGCGCCCGGCAGGACGGCTCACACGCCGCCCTGACCGGACGGCCCGCGACCGACTGCCCGTACCGCGGCGACGAGCCGCTGCTGCGCGCCGCATGGGTGCGCGGCTACGTCGCCGCCGAGCAGCAGCTCGCACCGGCCGAGCCGTAGCCCCTCTCCCCTCTATAGGGCCGCCGATCCGGTGGCCCTTTTTTCATGCCCGCACGAGCCCCGGAGGGCTATCCCGTCATGCCCGAGAACCCCGTCGACCCCGGCACCATCACCCCGCCCGCAGGCGACCCGGCCGCGCCGCCGAACCCCGCCCCGAGCGCTCCGCCCGCCCCGGCCGCGGGTACCGAGCAGCAGCTCGCCGAGGCGACCACCCGCGCCGACCAGGCCGCGGCCGAGCGCGACGAACTGCGCTCGGCCCTCGATGCCGTGACCCGCGCGCTCAACCCCAACGATCCCGATTCCGAGCAGGACCCGACCAAGCTCGCCGCCGCGGTCGCCGAGCGCGACCGGCTGCTCGCCGACCACGCCGCCGAACTGCGCTCCGCCCGCGTCGAACTCGCCGTCGCCCGCGCCGCCGCCGATGCGGGGGCCCGCGGCGACCGCCTGCTCAACTCCCGCAGCTTCCTCGCCGGCCTCGCCGACCTCGACCCGAACGACGTCGGGTTCGACAGCAAGCTCGCCGCCGCGATCACCGCAGCAGTCACGGCCGACCCCGACCTCTACCGCGCCGCGCCCGCAGGGCCGCCTCGCGGCGGCGCCGAGTTCCACGGCGCACCGGCCGGCGAGCGCCGCGCCGCATCCCTGCACGACGCCGTCGCCGCCCGCCTCGGCGGCTGAACGATCTAGGAGAAACCTTTGCCCACCTCCCTCAGCGAGGCCCGGAACAATGCGACCGATGACGTAGACGTTCAGGTCATCGACGAGTTCCGCAAGTCGTCCGACATCCTCGACCGACTCACCTTCGACAACGTCGTAAGCCCGACCGGCGGCGACACCCTCACCTACGGATACCGGCGCCTGATCAGCCAGCGGTCGGCCGACTTCCGCGCAATCAACAGCGAGTACGTGCCGGCCGAGGTCTCGACGCAGCGCTACACCGTCGACCTCGTGCCCCTCGGCGGGTCTTTCCAGATCGACCGCGTGATCGCCCGTATCGGGCCGGCCGCCTCGGGCGCCGTGACCCTGAACATGCAGCAGCTCATCAAGGCGAGCCGCGCGCGGTTCGCCGACGCCGTGATCAACGGTGACAAGGCCACCGACGCGAAGGGCTTCGACGGTCTGTCGAAGATCCTGACCGGGTCGAGCACCGAGTACCTGCCGCTGAACAACGGCGTCACGGCCGGTTTCGTCGACTGGACCACGATCACCGACAAGGGCTCGGCCCTCGCCGCGCAGCGCCACATCGACGACTGGCTCGCCACGATGGATGACGCGCCCGATGTGATCTACGGCAACCGCAAGACCTTGTCGCTCTTCAAGACCATCGCCGCGTGGACCGATCAGCTCGACAAGGGCACCGACGTGTTCGGCCGCCCGGTCACCGCGTACAACGGAATCCCGCTCGTCGACCTCAAGAGCAAGGCCGGCGCGAACGTGGACGTGATCGGCCTGGTGACCCGCGACCCGGACGGCGCCGGCGGGGGCGGGAACGTGACCGGCCTCGGCGATCTGTACGCCGTCCGGTACGGACTCGACGGATTCCACGGCGCTTCGGTCGGGGGCGGCGCCCCGCTCGTCTCCACGTGGCTTCCCGAGTTCGACCGCTCCGGCGCCGTCAAGACGGGTGAAGTCGAAATGGGGCCCGTGGCCCCCGTCCTCAAGGCGACCAAGGCCGCCGCCGTGTTCCGCAACATCAAGAGCGCGTGATGCCCGTGATCATGCGCATCACGGCTCCGGTCGCCGACTTCACCGGTGAGGGACCGGCCGGCGTCCAGTTCACCGAGGGCACCGCCACGACGAGCGACCCGGCAGTGATCGGCTACTGCCAGGGGGCCGGCTACACGGTCGAGCCCCTCGGCGGCGATCCGCCGGATACCGAGCAGAGCAGCGAGCAGGACGGCCCGTCCGACGAGAAGTCGGCGGGCCGTTCTGCTGCCCGCAGCAAGAG
Organism: Streptomyces sp. NPDC059957; assembly: GCF_042730015.1. Classification (NCBI taxonomy): domain Bacteria; kingdom Bacillati; phylum Actinomycetota; class Actinomycetes; order Kitasatosporales; family Streptomycetaceae; genus Streptomyces; species Streptomyces sp. NPDC059957. The sequence continues at coordinate 35,912 of NZ_JBHWMB010000034.1, forward strand.
GGGGTGATCGTGGCGCGACAGCCGTACGCGACCCCCGAGCAGTTCGCCACCTACACCGGGCAGCCCGCGCCGGCCGACGCCGAGCGGCTGCTCGCCCGCGCTGGCGAGGACATCGACTCGGCCCTGCTCACCGCGGTCTATCCCGTCGACGAGGACGGCGACCCGCTCGACGCGAAGATCGCCGCCGCTCTGGCCGCGGCGAGCTGCGCGCAGGTCGAGTACTGGGTCGCTGCCGGCGACGACGGCACTGGGGCGCAAGGCAGATGGGACTCGGTCTCGATCGGCCCCGTGTCCCTGTCGGGGCGCGCTGCCTCGACCTCGGGCGCGTCCGGCGTCGAACTCGCCCCGCGCGCGGCCAGAGAGCTGCGACGAGCAGGGCTCACCCCGGGGTGGGTGGCCGCGTGGTGACCCGCGTCCCGCCCTCTCTGCTCCGCCACCGGATCGGCGTCGAGCCGTACCTCGGCGACGGCGCGTACGGCCCGGCGTACGGGCCGCTCGTCGTGCACCCCGCCCTCGTCAGTCCCACCGTCCGCATGATCCGTGCGGCCGACGGCCGAGCCGTCACGAGTACCGCGCAGATCATTGCCGCGCCCGGTCTGGACTGCCCGCCCGGATCGCGGGTCACCCTGCCCGACGGGCGGATCACGACCGCCCTCGTCTCCACCGGCCACACCGCCCCCGGCCTACCGGTCCCCACATCCACGGAGGTGATGACCGAGTGAGCCGCGCCCGCCTGCGCTGGAGCGGCGACACCGCCACCGCGGCGATCCGGCAGGCCGCGGTGCGCGGACTGCTGCTCGGCGCCGAGCACGTGCTCGGCGCGAGCAGGCAGCGAGTGCCGATCGCCGAGGGCACCCTCGAACGCTCCGGGGCTACCTCGGTCGACGAGGCCACCATGACCGCCGCCGTCTCCTATGACACCCCATACGCGCGCAGGGTCCACGAGGACTTGACCGCCCGGCATTCCCCCGGCCGCTCCGCGAAGTACGTCGAGAGCGTGCTGCCCGAGAGCGCCGACGCCGTGCAGGAACTGATCGCCGCGCAGATTCGGCGCGCGCTGAGATGACCTATTCCGTCGACCTGCTCGACGGTCTCGCCCGCCTGCTGCACTCCGCCGGCGTCGGCATCTATCGCCCCGACGGCGTGTACGCCGCGGGCGAGACCGCGATCACCATCGCCGCTCTTCCCCCGGTCCCCGACCGCGTGATCTGCCTCGCCGCCTACCCGGTCACCGACTCCCCCGTGCTCACCGACACGACCACCGGGATTCAGGCGCGCACCCGTGCGGGGGCCGACCCCCGCGAGGTCGACGCCCTCGACGACCAGGTGCACGAGGTGCTGCACGCGTCCGGACCGCACCGCTTCGGCGCCGTCCCCGTGCAGCTCGTCTACCGCGTCTCGGCCGCCCCGATCGGCGCCGACTCGGCCGGCCGCTGGGAGCGCTCCGCCAACTTCCACGCCCGCGCCCACCGCGCGCACCCCAACCTCGAATAGGAGGCGCCCACTTGAGCACCCCGACGCCCCCGGCCGAGACCGTAACCGCCCTCGCGCGCCGCTACCGCCTTGAGCTGGACATGGGCACGACGCCCAATACCCCGGTGTGGACATTGGTCCCCGGGATCACGGAATTCACGCCGAAGATCGAACCGACGCAGCAGGAGGTCACCACCTACGACGCCGACGGATGGGCCGAGCAGGCGGTGACCATGCTCGCGTGGTCCATCGAGACCACGATCGCCCACCGCGCGCACCCGACGACCGGCATTTTCAACGCCGCGCAGGAAGCTCTGCGAAAGGCGAGCAGGTCGTTCGGCGCCAAGTCCTATGTCCGCGTGCGGTACTACGACCGCAACGGCGCCCCGGACGCGCAGGAAGGTTCCGCCCTTGTCACCTGGGAGCCGGACGGCGGGGGCCCCGACGAGGTCGACACGATCAAGGTGACGCTTACCGGGTCCGGTCCGCTCGTCGAGATCGTCAACCCCGCGGCCGGCGGGGGCACCTTCGCCGTCAAGGGGGGTGACAGCTAGTGGCGTTCGAGGAACTCGGCGAACTGCTCGACGAGTCGATCGAGCTACCGATCGCCGGCCGCCTCTACACCGTGCCCGCGCCGTCGGCCGAGATCGGCCTGCGGACACAGGCGCTCATCCACGCCGCCGCGGTCGCCGCGGACGGCGGGCGCGCCGACGAGCAGGTGCTCGGCGACGCCGCCGAGCGCGACCTCTACCGCGACGTACTCGGCCCCGCGCACGACGAGATGATCGCCGACGACGTGAAGTGGCCGACCCTCAAACATGCCGCGATCACCGCCATGGTGTGGATCGCGCAGGACAAGACCGCCGCTGAACGCTACTGGACCGCGGCCGGCGACCCTTCTCGTCTGGCCCCGAACCGGGCGGCCCGCCGCAGCCAGTCGGGTGCGGCGAGTTCGACGCCGAGTCGGGGCTCTTCGAGTGGTACGAGTACCCGCCCGGCGCCCGCCCGCGGCGCGGGCAAGAAGGCCCGCAAGCGTCACTGACGTGGGCGGCGATCCTCGCCGAATGGCCTCTTGTCGAGGCTGATCTGCACGAGGTCTACGGGATCGACCTCAGCACTCCCGGGCTGCTGCAAGCCCGGTCCTGGCGATGGCTGCGCGTGCGCATCCTCGCTCTTCTCTCGGCCGAGTCTCGCCTCGCCCGGGTGCTCACCCCTCCGCCTGACTCCTCCCCCACGGGAGGCACGACCGCCAGGAGGTGACCACCCGTGGCCCTCATGGTCGGCGAACTCGCCGCAACGATCACGATCGACACCTCGGGCGCAGATGCCGGAATGGCGCGCGCCCGCGCGGCTGTGCAGGCGGGCGGCGACCAGATCGCCGCCGCCGCCGATCAGGCCGGACAGGAGGCGGGCGACCGCCTCGGCGACGGTCTCGCCGAGGGCGCGGCCGACGGCGGCGAGCGAGCGTCCTCCGGCATGGGCGCCGCGCTGAAAGGCTTCGCCGCCGCAGCGGTCGGCGGGGCGATCGGCAGCGCGCTCATGGGCGGCATCGCCGAAGCCATGGACCGCGGCAAGGTCGCCGGCAAGCTACAGGCGCAGATGGGCAGCTCGGGCCCCGTCGCCAAGGAATACGGCAAGGCCGCGGGCGCTCTGTACTCCGGGGCGATCGTCGAGTCGGTCGCCGACGGCGCCGACATCCTGCGCGGCATCGCACAACAGGGTCTGCTGCCGCCCGAGGCGACGCAGAGCCAGATCAAGACCATGGCGACCCGTGTCTCGGACACGGCCTCGGTCATGGGCGAGGACGTCGGCAAGGTGTCCCGCGCGGTCGGCGTGATGCTGAAATCCGGCATCGCGAAGAACGCCGAAGAGGCAATGGACGTCCTGGTAAAGGGCAGCCAGTCAGGCACCAATGCCGCCGAGGATTTGCTCGACACATTCTCTGAGTACCCGATTCAGTTCAAGGATTTGGGGCTTGACGCTCAGACCGCGATGGGCCTCATGCAGCAGGGTCTGCAAGGGGGCGCCCGCGATGCCGACACCGTCGGCGATGCGCTGAAAGAATTCGCGATCCGCTCGAAGGACATGAGCAAGGGAAGCGTGGACGCTTTCAAGTCCATCGGGCTCAACGCGGACGTAATGGCGAAGACGTTCACCAAGGGTGGACCGGAAGCCTCGAAAGCCCTGGGGGAAGTCCTTACCCGCATCAAGGCGATTAAGGACCCTGCCGAACGCAATGCGACAGCGGTCGCCCTTTTCGGAACCAAGGCCGAGGATCTGCAATCCGCGCTTTTCAAGCTCGACCCGAAAACCGCGGTCGCCGCCCTCGGCAACGTCAAGGGCGCGACGGACGCGGCGGGCGATGCCATGCGCGACAATGCCGCGACCAAGTTCGAGGTATTCAAGCGTGCGGCAATCGACAAAGTCGTTACCGTCCTCGGGAACTACGTTGTACCCGCCCTCGAAAAGGCCGCAGATTTCATCGGCGAGGGTGGCCTCGGCGGCGCGCTCCGGACGTCGGTCGGGTGGATCTCCGAGCACTCGACGGCGCTCTCGATCGCCGCCGGCGTGATCACGATCCTGATGATCCCGACGCTCGTCGCGCTCGGCATCACCGCGTGGACAACGGCCACCGCAGTTGTCACCGGATGGGCCGCTCAGACCGCGGCCGGCGTCGCCGCTGCAGCCCGGTTTGTGCTGGTCAACGCCATGATGCTTGCGGGTTGGGTGTCGCAGGGTGTGAGTGCCGGCGCCGCGGCTCTACGGGTGGTCGGGGCGTGGGTCCTCATGGGCACACAGTCCCTGATTCAGGGCGCCCGGATGGCTGCTGCGTGGCTTCTCGCGATGGGCCCGGTGGGGCTGATCATCGCCGCCGTGGTCGGCATCGTCGCCCTTGTCGTTGCCAACTGGGACACCATCGTTTCGGCGACCTCGGCCGCGTGGGATTGGGTGTGGGGAAAGCTCAAGTGGGTCGGTCAGATGATCCTCGACTTTTTCCTGAACTGGACGCTAGTCGGGCTGATTATCAAGCACTGGGACGCCATTAAGAGCGGCACCGTATCCGCCTGGAATGCCACCGTCGAATGGGTTCGAGGCATCCCGGGGCGCATCCTCGATTTCTTCCTGAACTGGACGCTCGTCGGCCTGATTATCAAACACTGGGATTCCATCAAGTCAGGCACCGTCCGCAAGGGCGGCGAAATGCTGGATTGGGTCCGAGGCTTGCCCGGAATGATCGCAGGCTACTTCGGCAATTTCGGCTCGATGCTCTACGATCGCGGCCGCGATCTGATCACCGGCCTGTGGAATGGCATCAAGGGAATGGGCCCCTGGCTCAAGTCAACCTTGATGTCTTGGGCCAAGAATCTCATTCCGGGGCCGATCGCTAAGGCGCTCGGAATTCACTCTCCGAGTCGCCTTATGCGCGACAAGATCGGAAAGTTTATTCCCGCGGGAATCGTCGAGGGCATCAAATCCGGTGCCCCCGCGATCGACCGCACCATGCGCCGACTCGTCACCGTGCCCGCCCCGCAGTTCGCCACCGCGGGCGCGCCCGCCAACGGCGCGACCGCGGGCGGGGGTTGGGGCGGCCCTGCTGTCCACATCGAGAACTGGCACTCAGGAGCGGCGACCGCGGAACAGACCGCGGCGGCGCTCGCCTGGCACGCCAAGGGCAGGGGGTGAGCGATGGCAGCAGGTGATCGCGTCGCCGTCCCCGGGCATGTCCAGTTCGGCGACGAGCTGCTGCTCGGCCCCGGCACCCCCTACCGGTGGCGGACGCTCACCGGGTGGGAGGACTCCCCCGGCGTCGACTCGGGCACCGTCGCCCGATCCGACGCCCACGGGGCGTACCTCGGCCGGCTGCTCGCGCAGCCTCGGACGATCACCCTCGACGACATGGTGATCCGTACCGAGCCGCGCCGGATGGGCGCCGCCGTGCGCACCCTGCGCGCGGCGACCGCCCTACGCGATGACGAGCAGCCGCTCGTCGTGCAGCTCGACGACGAGCCGCCCCTGCTGAGCTTCGCCCGCTGCCTGCGCCGCTCGATCCCCGTCGGAGTAGGCGGGTACGCGATCGGCGTCGTGCAGGGGGCGGCGCTCCAGTTCGAGGCCACCGACCCGCGCCGGTACAGCCTCGTCGAGCAGCAGGTCGAGACGGGCCTACCGGCGGCCGAGCCCGGCCTCGACTGGCAGGTGCCCCCGGGCCCGGAACGGCTGCTCTACCCGATCACCTTCGGCGCCCCGGGCAGCACGGGCTCGCTCCTCGCAGTCAACGAGGGCGACGCCCCCGCGCATCCCGTGATCTCGATCCGAGGCCCCCTCTCCCTCCCGTCTGTAACCAACTTGGCCACGGGCGCGGCGATCGAATACGACATCGACCTCGCGCCCGACGAGGAACTCGTGATCGACACCCGCGACGGCACGGTGACGCTGAACGGGACCGCCGCGCGGCTCTACACCGCGACCGCCCGCAGCACCCCCGAGAGCCTTTTCACCCTCGACCCGGGCACGACCTCGCTCCTGTTCCGCGCGGCGCCCGGCGCCACCGACCCCCGCGCCTCGTGCTCGATCCGATGGCGCTCCGCTCACTGGTAAGGAGGTACCCCCTTGACCGTCCGTGCCGGATGGCTGCTCCCCAACGGACAGACACGCGAAGACACCCGCCTCGTACCGCTCGGCGTGATGTCCCCCGAGACCGCGATGGGCTCTCGCGACGGCGTGATCGCCGGCGGAACCGCCCTCGCCGCGACCGGCGCCGCCGCCATGCAGGTACAGCTCGCCGTCGGCCGCGCCCTCGTCCAAGGGGCCGACGCCCAAGGGGCATACCCCGTCGCCGTCACGGCGCCCGAGACCCTCACGGTCGCTGACGGACACGCCCAGTACGGGCGGATCGACTCCGTGGTGCTGCGCGTCTACGACACGGCGTACGACAGCACCGGACAGACCCTCGCCCGCGCCGAGATCGTGCAGGGCGCCGCCACCGCGACCCCCGTCGCGCCGACCCTGCCAGCCGCCGCGCTGCGACTGTGGGACATCACGGTTCCGGCCGGTACTTCCGCGGGAACGGGCGGGATCACGTGGGCGTCGGCGCTCGCCGACCGGCGCCGCTACACCGCGGCGTACGGCGGGATCATCCCCCGAGGGTGGGGCCTCGGATTCTCCGGCGCTTACGCGGGTCAGTACCGCGACAACGGGACCGGCCTCGACCGGTGGGACGGCGGATCGTGGCAGCCCCTCGAACCTAGCGTCGGGTGGACGCCGCTCGCCCTCGCCTCGGGCTTCACCAACAACGGCAACGCCCAGGGCGACGTCAAGTACCGGCGGATCGTCGTCGCCGGCGTCCCCCACCTACAGCTGAGAGGCGGCGTGTCCTGGGCGACCTCGGGCTCACCGCCCAACACCGGAAACCTGCTCGCAACCGTCCTCCCCGCGAACTGCCGGCCGGCCGCTCTCACCTCCGTACCGATCGCCGCGGGCGGCGCCGCGATCAAGCTCGACGCGTGGACCAACGGGCAGCTACGGCTCATCTCCACCACCGGACTGACCACGTGGGCCGCACTCTCCGGAGTGACGTACCCCCTCGACGCGTAAGGGGGTGATCGTCTGACCGCCCCCGCGTACCGCGTTGTCCTGTGCGACCTGCGCACCGATCAAGTCCTCGACATCCTTCCTGTGAGCGACGTGTCGCTCGACGACTACCTCGGCAAGATCGGGTCGGCCGCCGTGACCGTGCCCCTGCCGAACGCGCAGATCGCCGCCCGCGTCCGCGCCGCGCTCGACCTCGGCCGAACCGCGATGTGGATCGAGCGCGGCCCTGACATCTGGTGGGGCGGCATCCCGTGGACCGCCAACCTGACGAGCGGCGCGCGAGGTGACCTCGGCCTGCGGATACAGGCGGGCGGGTGGGCGAGCTACCTCGACCATCGCGCGATCCTCCACACGCAGCAGGCCGTCGCGGTCGACCAGTTCGACATCGTGCGAGGGCTGATCGACTACAGCGCCAGCCTCGCCGGCGGCGACATCGGCATCGAGTACGACACCGAGCAGCTCTCAGGCACACCGCGAGACCGAACGTACCGGCGCTATGACCAGCCACGAATCCGCGAGGTCATCGACCAACTCGCAAGTACCGAGGGCGGTTTCGAGTGGCGGATCGCGAGCTACCGCGACACAGGCAGCGGCCGGCGCATCAAGGGCTTGCAGCTCGGCACTCCCGTGATCCGTACGGGCGAGTCCGAGATCGTCCTCGACCACCCCGGGCCGATCCTTTCCTACGACTGGCCGATCGACGCGACCGTGCGCGCGAACGTCTGGCAGAGCAGGGGAGCCAGCGACAACAAGAACCAGGCCGCCGAGTCCCTGCCGTTGATGACCGAGCTACTCGTCGACAGCCAGCAGCTCGCCGCCGGATGGCCGCGCCTCGACGGGACCTCGGACTACACCACCGTTACTGATCCGGGCACCCTCGCCGCGCACGCCCGCGCCGACCTCGCCGCCGCGCTCACCCCGCGGCCGATTCCCGAACTGACCGTCGCGCTCGACCGCGTGGCGCTCTCGCCCGCGCTGCTCGGCGCCACGGTCCGCGTGCGCATCCGGGATCTGTGGTGGGCCGAGGGACTCGACCGCCGATACCGCGTGGTCGGCCTCGCGATCAGTCCACCCCTGCGCGGCCGACCCGAGACCGCAAAACTTCTCCTGGAGGCCGCCTAGTGGCAGCAATCCCGCTCGACCTGCTCGACCGAATCCGCGAGCTCGAACGGCGCGTGCGCGAGCTCGCCGGCCGCGCCCAAATCCGCCCCGCCCTCGATCAGATCCTGCACGGCGACATCACCATCGGCGAGGGCGGACAGCTCATCGCCCAGACACCCGAGGGCGTCGCGACGTTCAAGGTCGGCCAGACACCCCAAGGTGACTGGGGGCTCTTCCTCCGCCGGGCCAACGGAACGCGAGCCCTGACCGTCGGCGACGACGTCCTCGAAGACGATCAGATGATCCGCATCTGGAGCCGCGACAAGGAACGGCCGACCCCGATCCTCATGGATGACGCGTTCAGCGATCGATTCCTCGGCCGCCCCATGCTCCCCCTTCAACTCCACCCCACCGAAAGGCAGAACACCAGCGAGACCGCCTATCAGCCCGCATGGTGGGGGGCCGGCCCGGTATCCCACGCAGTCGCCGAGATCGAGCTGTACACCTACGCCAACGCCGGGGGCGGGCAGGTCAAAGTCACCATGCGGCCCGAGGGCGGGACCGCGATCACGGTCGCCGAGTACGACTGTCCGGCCGGCCAGTGGACCAACCGATTCATCACGCAGCCCATGCACGACATCGAGTTCTTGCAGTGGGTCGAGTGGATGGTCGAGCACCGCAACGTGCAAGCAGGCCGCGACGTCGAGACCCGTGTCTACTCCGCTCTCTACCGCCACACCTACAACCCCGACGAAGCCCCGCGCGTACCGACCCGCCCCCCGACAGCCACCGCCACCGCACAGCGGGGAACCGGGCCTGCGGTGACCGAGGCGCCGTCCGAACCCAAGCGGCGGCCGGACCCCGTGCGCACCCCATCAGGGCTGCGCACGATCGAAGACTAGGAGGCCCCGCACTGCTGCCCCCGTCCATACCCACCGTGACCGTGCGCGCCCGCTTCCTCGCCCCCGACGGCACGCCGCTGTCGGGGGCGCTCGTTTTCCGGGCCCCCGCGACCCTCACCTTTCCGCAGGCCGACGTCATCCTCGGCGGCCCCGTCTCCGTACCGCTCGACGCGCAGGGCTCGGTCGAGGTCACCCTGCCCGCCACCGACGCCCCCGACATGGACCCCCGCGGGTGGGCGTACATCGTGACCGAGCAGCTCTCGGGTATCCCCGTCGGCCGCTCGTACAACGTCCTGTTGCCGCGCGCGCAGCCCGAGGTCGACCTCGCCGACATCGCCCCCACCGACCCTACGAAGCCGAACTACGTCGGGGTACCGGGGCCCGTCGGTCCGCAGGGCGCCCCCGGATCGCGGATCTACAGCGGCACCGCCGCCCCCGCGGCCGGCCTCGGCACCGACGGCGACCTATACCTGCGCTACGAATCCTCGACGGTCCTCGGCGTCACCTCGACGACCGTCTCGACATGGCAGCGCAGCGCCGGAACATGGGCGCAGCTCGGCGGCGACGTCCGCGGCGCTGCCTGGTACGTCAACACAGCGAGCACCCCATCGACCGGGACCAAGCCCGGCGACATGCTGCTGCGGACCGATACCGGCGACCTGTGGCAGCGCGGCGCGTCCGGGTGGGGAACGGCCGTGGGGAACCTGCGAGGCCCCGTCGGCGCGACCGGCGCGGCCAGCACCGTACCCGGGCCGCAGGGCCCGAAGGGTGATCCGGGCACCGGCTCAATCGCGACCGTCAACGGGTCCGCCGGCCCCGACGTCGTGATCACCGTCGCCGGCAAGACCGGAACGACGATCACCCTCGCCGCCGCGGACGTCGGCGCGCAGGCCACCGGTACCGCCGTCCTGCTCACCGGGACGCAGACCGTCGCCGGCGCCAAGACGTTCAGCAGCGTTCCCTCGTCGAGCGTCGCGCCGACCGCCGACACGCACCTCGCCCGCAAGAGCTACGTAGACGCGTTGGGCGGGGGGTCGTGGCTCCCGAGCGATCTCGGTTTCAGCGGGTGGACGTTCGACCCTGCCGTGTCCAACAGCGGGCAGAACCTGCTCGCCGGATACGTCTACCTCTGCGGAATCAACCTCCGCGCGGCAAGCACCGTGACGAACGTCGTCTTCTACTCCTGCGGGTACGCGGGCGGGACGCTGAACGCGAGCAGCTTCGCCGGCCTCTACACCGCCGCCGGCGCCCGCGTCGGAGTGACCGCCGCACTGTCCGGCATCTTCACCGCGAACGAGGGCGCGACCGTGGTCTGCCCCCTCACCGCCGCCTACTCGGCCCCGGCCGGTAACTACTGGGTGGCCATCGTCACCAACGGGCAGACCCCGAGCCCCTACAACGGGCCGGTACTCGCGCGCGGCGCCAACCTCGGCACCAGCCCGGCGGGCGCCGCCGCCATGCCGGGCGCCTTCCGCCGCGCCGCGCGACTCACCGCGACCGGACAGACCAGCCTGCCCGCATCCTTCACCCCCGCCTCGGCCCTCACCTACGACGCAAACGCCCTATGGGCCGCAGTCAGCTAAGGACTGGCCACCTCGACCGAGGCCGAGGTCGCCCGCCGGTAAGCCCCGCCCCAACCGCTTGATCCGCAGCCCCCTTGATGGGGGCTTTTTTCATGTCTGGAGACATCCCACATGGCACAGCCTCTGTCCCCCGATCGGCTCGTCGAGGCCCTGCGCGCCGAGGGCGTGCGCGTCGTCGAGTACGGCTCGTGGCGCACCCACAACCGAAACCACAAGGGGGCGTTCGGGCCGATCCACGGGGTGATCGTCCACCACACCGTTTCCAGCGGCACCGACGCCTCGGTACGCCTCTGCGCGGACGGTTACTCGGAACTCCCGGGGCCGCTCTGTCACGGCGTGATCGCGAAGGACGGCACGGTCTACCTGATCTCGGCCGGCCGCGCGAATCACGCCGGCGGGGGCGACCCCAGGGTTCTCGACGCCGTGATCGCCGAGGGCGACCTGCCCGCGACCGCCAAGCACGAGGGCTCGCCCGGCGCCGTCGACGGAAACGCACGGTTCTACGGGTTCGAGTGCGTGAACCTCGGCAACGGCGCCGACCCGTGGCCCGAGGCACAGCTCGACGCGATCGAGCGCGCCTCGGCCGCGATCTGCCGCGCGTACGGGTGGTCGGCCGCATCCGTGATCGGCCACAAGGAGTGGTCGGATTGGAAGAGCGACCCGCGCGGGTTCTCCATGACCACGATGCGCGAGCGCATCGACCGCCGCCTCGGCACCAAGCCGGGCAACGAGGTACCGGCCCCGAAGTTCGAGCCGTTCCCCGGGGTCGACTTCTTCCGCAGCTACCCGCGCAGCCCGATCGTGACCGCGGTCGGTCGGCGCCTCGTCGAGGTCGGGTGCTCGGCCTACGCGTCCGGCCCCGGACCGCAGTGGACCGCGGCCGACATCGCCTCGTACGCGAAGTGGCAGCGCCGCCTCGGCTACTCCGGCCGCGACGCCGACGGCATCCCGGGCCGCACGTCTTGGGATGCCCTGAAGGTCCCCAAGGTCTGACGCCCACCCATCCCACGGGGCCGCCGCCGCCTCCGCCGCCGGCGGCCCCGTACCCTTCTCTCGAAAGAGGTACGCCCAATGACCGACGCACAGCGCCGGACTGCCCGCACCATCGTGCAGACCGTGCTCGCCCTCGCGTCCGGCCTGCCGCTCATCATCGACGCCTCGGGCATCCCGCAGACCGCGGCCGGCGTCGGTATCGCCCTCGCCGTCGCCGGCGCGATCACGCGCGTGATGGCGCTGCCAGTCGTCGACCGGCTACTGCCCGCGTGGCTGCGGACCGGCCCGGACCGCGACGCCGAGCTGCTCGACCTCGCCCGCCGGCCGGACGGTCGCCCGTGACCGATCCCTCTCCGTCCGACGTCGCCCTCGAACTCGAAAGGCTGCGGGCTACCGTCGAGGCAGGGTTCGCCCGCATCGACGGTAGCCTCGCCCTGCTCGTGCAGCGGTCCGACCAAGTCGACCGGCAGCTCGCCGACCACGAGGCCCGACTCGACGCCCTCGAAAAGTCCCGATGGCCGCTCCCAAGCGTCCTCGCCCTGGTGGCCGTGATCGGCCTCGCCCTCACCCTCTGGCAGACCGCCGCCCGCTGAACATCGCGCGCCCCCGCCCCGGCCTCGCGGCCGGCGGCGGGGGCGCCTTTTCGCGTTTCAGGGACGGCGAGGGGGCCCTCGACGAGTGCACCGTCGAGGGCCCCCTGCTCGGGGTCACCGTGCGGGCGATCTACACGACCGCGTGCACGGGAGGTGCCCCCATTCCACCGCCGCCCGCCCCCGCGTGGGAGGCACTATCCGGGCGGGCGGCGTGGTCCGTGGTGCGCGGCTTGGCATGGCGCCCGCGCGGCGCGACCGAGATCCGTGGGCCCTCCGCCTCACCGAACTCCGGTGGCTGTGATGCCACCCTGAGCGGCGGGGGCGCCACGACCCCCGAGGCCGGTGACGCTTCCACCCTGGGGAATGGCGACACCTCTACCCGAGGGGACGGCGGCGCCTCAGCCTTCCGCGGCGGCGCCGCGATGAAGACGACAACGGGCTCTTTCCAGCAGTAGCACCGGTAACGCTTCCCCGGCCGGTCCGGCGCGGGGGTGACTGCGCGCTGCGCACTCGGCATCGAGGCCCACACCCAAGTCAGGGCCAACAGCCCGAGACTGACGCACACAGCGATTGTGCCGACGACCATCCGATCGTTGATCATCCGGTCACCTCCCCAACGGCGCCCCGGTCACCGACGACCAGCCCGAGCAGGTCGGCGAGTTCGCTCGCGAGGCCGCGCGCGCCGTCGTCGGGCACCTCGCAGATCAGAGTGCGCTGCTTGTCGGTCAGCCGCACGGCGGGGGCCCCGCCGCCGTCCCCCGGCTGGTGGGCCGTTCCGATGCTCGGTTCGCGACTCAGCCTCATGCCGCCCCCTCGTAACCGATGCTGAACTCAAGACGCGGCGCACCCTCGTCGGTGGCGCCCGTATCCAACCGGTCTGCGAACCTCGACACGAGGAAGAGGCCCCGGCCCGACTCGTCGCTCCATGGAGGCGCCGAGTGTGGCGCCCGAGGTAGCCACTCCGGCCGGCCGTCGTCCACCCACACGGTGACGCTGTCCGAACCAAGCGATACGTCCACCGTGATTTGGGCCGTGCGTGTGTACTTGTAGGCGTTCGTCACGACCTCGGACACGCACAGGCGCAGCTGATCGGCGATGTCCTCGTGCCCGAACGCGATCACGAGTGCGGCGATCAAGTCACGCAGGATCTTCGGCGTCGTCGCGGTGCGAGGCGCAACGAATCGGTAGCTGACGCCCAGGTCAGGCGGGGGTGCGGGGGGTAAAGCGCTAATGGTCATGTCCTCGTCTCCCAACGCGGTTGTGCTCGCGTCACGCCATGCGTGGCAATGGCCGCTCCCCGGGGTGACGCCACGTCAAGGCGCGCGTCAGCGGCTGCACTTCGGTCTTATTGGCGTGTGACGCGGTGCTGTGAAGACGGTAGCGCGTCCGTCTCACATGTTGTACCCCTTCGCCTAAAACGTAGGACATGGTGGACCGTGCATCCGGCCACGGGCCACACTGAGACCAAACGGAGGGGAAGGAAAAACCGATGCCACCGAGGAAGGCACCGACCGCGCGACAGCAGCGGTTGGGTTCCGAGCTGCGAAAGATCCGGGAGCACGCCGGCCTCACACTCGTTGAAGCGGCGTCCCAACTGCGCACCGACCGAACCACCATGAGCAACAGCGAGTCGGGGCGCTTCGGCGTGAGCCCTGAACGCGTCCGAGCCTGGACCAGTCATTACGGCTGCCCCGACACGGCGTACGTCGAGGCGCTCGTCGCCATGGCCGCGGAGCGCGGGGGCGGGTGGTGGGACGAGTACCGAAACGATCACTCAGCCGCGACCCTGGATCTTGCCGAACTTGAACACAACGCGAAGGCCCTCCGCGCCGTGCAGATCATGCACATGCCCGGCCTGCTCCAGACAGAGGAGTACGCCCGCGCAGTATTCGAGGAGGCCGTTCCGCCGTTGAGTCCGATAGACCTACGACGGCGCCTCTCCTACCGACTCAAGCGTCGAGACGTGCTCGATCGCGATCCGGCGCCAGCGTGCACGTTCCTGATCCACGAGGCCGCGCTGCGCATGAGGTTCGGCGGTCGAAAGGTTGCAGCCGACCAGCTCGACTACCTGCTGAAACAATCCGAGCGCGACAACGTGACCGTACGGGTGATCCCCTTCCGAGTCGGCGGTTTCCCGAACGCCGGAAGTTCGACACTCTATGTGCATGGCCCCGTAGCGCAGCTCGACACGGTGCAGACGGACACCCCGCACGGCCCCGCGTTTCTCGACGCCGAGACGCGGCTCGCCAACTACCGGGCAGTTCTCGACCGGACCGAAGAAAGGTCGTACGACCCCACTCGGTCCCGCGATTTCATTCACGAAATGGCGCAACAAGTATGAAGGCGTGGGAATAGTGGAAATTCAGTGGCGAAAGTCCTCGAAGTCGACGGATTCGGAGGGCAACTGCCTCGAAGTCGCAACGCAGGGTGGAGAGGTTTTCATCCGGGAGAGCGACGACCCCGGGGTGATCATCAGGACGACACGGGCCAAGCTCCGAGCGTTCATCGACGGAGCGGCCGACGGCGAGTTTGACGACCTCGCCTGACGGTTCCGTGACTCGAACCAAGCCCCCTGCCCAGCAATGGGCGGGGGGCTTCCGCGTGCCGTACTACGCGTTGGCATATGCCGTCTCACCCGTTAGACGTCAAACGGTTGATACCGATCTGTAGCTCACGCTACCGTCTGAGGGCGCCGCCAGGCGGGTACTTCCGTCGGCAAAACCGTGCCCCCTTGGCGTCGTAACTCCTCCCAGTCCTGCGCCAGTTGGGGGGAGTCGTCGGCCGCTCTCTTGTCGCACTGCTCGTCACAGAGCTTCAAGGGAGCGACCTCCGGCAGCGGCAGGAGGGGCTAACCGTGCTCGCTCAATTCTCAGCACTGACAGAACGCATCGGCACCTCATCGCAGAGCACCGGCGTTGCAGCGGAAGTGCGCTTAGGCGTCGCCATCGAACGGGTCCGCTACAACCCTCGTGGCGGACCGGTGGAGCTGCGCGCCCCCGTGCAGTTGGTTGCGAACCCCCGCGCCGCGATTCGAGCCCTGCGCATCGACATCCGCGGCGTCCACGTCACCCTGACGCGACCCGAGATAGCGCGCGCTCTGGAATGGGTCGATGGAAGCGGATGGATACAAGCCGTCGCCGCCCTGTACCGCGGTGAAGAAACGGGCTTCACGATCATCCTTCGCGACGGGACGTGCGCCGAGTGGAGGGTTCGGCCCGTCCGGTTTCTCTCGCTCACTCCCACGCAATCAGCAGACTGTGCAGTTCAACCACAGCACCAGCGACGGGAATTGAGCACATGAGTACCACGATCATCACGGAACACCCCGGCTGGCACGAGACCACGGCCGGCGAGCCTGTACGCGTCGTCGAGCACCAGGGCGCCGCATGGCTTGCCCACTGGGAGAGCGGGCGCGAGCACCTGCTGCTGCGCCCCCTCGACGCCGACGCGGCCGAGCAGCCCCTCGTCGCTTACACGTCCGCCGTCGACCTGCCTACGGCCGCCGAGGGGACCCTGCTCCTCGACGAGTTGGTGTCCCTCGGCACGGTGGCACGGCTCACCAACCCGTCGTTGTGGGACGCGATCACGACCGCACTGCTCCGGCAGGTGATCGGCGCGCCGCAGGCACGCAGGAAGCACCGCGCCTACTACGCCGCCTACGGGCGCACGTTCGACACCCCCGCCGGCCCGCTCCCTCTCGCCCCCGCCCCCGAGGTCGTGCTCGAACTGAGCGACGAGGGATTCGCCGCGATCGGCTGCAAGTTCAACGCCAAGGGCCTGCGCGCCGCCGCAACGGCCTATCTCGACCGCGGCGACCACTGGACCACCCTCGACCCCGACAGCCTCATCAAAGAACTCGTCGAGGTCCCGTACATCGGCCCGTGGACCGCAGCAGCAGCCGCGGCCGACTTCACCGGCGACCACGCCATCTACCCGCACGGCGACCTCGCCGTGCGCACATGGGCCGGCCGCGCCGCGCCCGGCCTCGCCCTGCCGAGCGCCGAGCGCGAGTTCGAAGCCATGTGGCGCCGTTGGGCGCCCGCCCGCACCACCCTGCACGCCCTGACCCTGTTCACTCTCACTTGGGGGAGCCATGCCCGCATTACCCGCGCAGGAGGAACACCGCACCACCCCTGATCTGATCGCCGGCGCCGACCCGAACCGCGTCCTCGACGCACTGTTCGTCAACGCACCGCTACGCGACTACGGCCTGCGCCCCCGGACGAACGACTACACCCTGCCCGTCCTCGGCATGGCCTACATCGCCACCTACGCGCAACAGGCCGGTTTCAACGTCGGCGTACTGGACGCCGAAGCACACGGCCTCGGCATCGAGGAGACCGCCCGCCTCATCAACCACCACCGGCCCCGATGGGTCGGCATGAATCTACTCGCCCCCACGTACGAGATGTCGGCCCGGATCGCCGCCGCGATCGACGACGGGATCGCCCTCATGGTCGGCGGACACCACGCCAAGGCCATGCCCGACCGCATCCTCGCCGACCCCCGAATGCGCAACCTGCGCGCCCTCGTGATCGGCGAGGGCGAGACCCGCGTCGCCGCGCTGCTCGCCGACGAGCGCCGCCGCGCCGACCTGCCCGGGGTGATGTGGCGCGACCGCATCCTCGGAACGCACGCCGCCGGCATCGCGCACGGCGACAGGGAAAAGTGGTTGAGCCCGGATATCAACGCTCTGCCGTTCGTGAACCGCGAGTTCCTGCCCCAAGATCCGTACGTCGCGGACGACGGCCGGATCGAGGCGAACATCGTCGGCGCCCGCGGGTGCCCCTACGACTGCTCGTTCTGCGGCGCCGCCGTCTCCGCGAACCCCGACGTCAAGATCCGCACGCGCTCGCCCGAGGGCATCATCACCGAACTCGACCACCTGCATAACCTCTACGAGACCACCGCATACCGGTTCGTCGACGACCTGTTCCTCGGCGCCAAACGGGTGATCGTTCCGCAGATGGAAGCATTCACCCGGCACAAGATCGGCGACCGGTACGTGTGGGACGCCACGGGCCGGATCAACGTCCTCGATCGCCTCGACGACACCATGCTCGACACCCTCAAGACCAACGGGCTCCGCGAGGTCGCCCTCGGGATCGAATCGGGCAGCGACCGCGTGCTCGCCGGCATGGACAAGCGGATTACGGCCGAGATGACCGAGCGCGTCACCGGCCGCCTGCTCGAACGCGGCATCGGCGTGAAGGGCTATTTCATCCTCGGCTACCCCGGGGAAGAGCAGACCGACCTCGACGCGACCGTGCGCCACATCCACAACCTGTGGACCATCGCCGACCGGCACGCCGACGCCCGTTTCCGCGCGTCCGTTTTCGAGTTCCGTCCTTACCCCGGTACCCCCGTCTGGCACACCCTCACCGCGGCCGGCCACGACCCCGACAAGCTGCTCGCATACTCCGACGTCGACCTCACCGCGGACGGCGCCAACGAGTCCATGCGCCAGCGCGACGAGTTCAATTTCTCCGTCGGCATCCAGTTCGGAACCGTCCCCCTGCCCAAACTGCGCGCCACCCTCGCGACGCTCACCCGCGAGCAGCACGCCCGAAACCGCATGGGGGTCGCCGCATGACCGCCGGAACGTTCGTCACCCTCGACGGCCCCGGCGCCGTCGGTAAATCCACCACCCTCGAAGAACTCGACCGCCTGCTGCGCAACGAGGGCCGCCTCGTCTACCGCACGTGCGAACCGTCGCACAGTGCCCTCGGACAGTTCACCCGCGCGAGCGCCGCATTCCTCCGCGGACACGCCCTCGCCTGCCTCGTCGCCGCCAACCGATACGAGCACGTCGAGGTCGAGCTGCGCCCGATGCGCGAGGCCGGTTTCACGGTCATATCCGACCGCTACGTCGCCTCGTCGCTCGTGCTGCAACGGCTCGACGGCGTCGCCGAGCAGTTCCTGCTCGACCTGAACCGCGCGATCATGCGGCCCGACCTCGCCGTGATCCTCACCGCCGAGCCGGCCGTGATCGCCGCCCGCCTCAAAGCCCGCGGCGTGCGCCACCGCTTCCACCACGACCCCGACGCCCCAAGCCGCGAGGTACGCCTCTACGCCGAGGCAGCACAGATCCTCAAGGGTATGGGCGTACCGGTCCTCGTCATCAACTCCACCGAGACCGCCCCAAAGGATGTAGCGCGCCGAATCGCCGACGCGCTGCCCCCGGCCGGCGGTACCGTCGCACCCGTCCCACACGACGACGACCCCACGGTGACCCCATGAGCCCCACACCCGCAGCCCCCGTCATCGACACGCACGTGATCGTGCGCGACGGCGACATGATCCTGCTCTCGCAGCGCGGCGGACCGTACGGCCACGGCCGGTGGCACGCCCCCTCCGGCAAGCTCGACCAGGGCGAGCCCCTCACTGCCGGCGCCGCCCGCGAGCTGCACGAGGAAACCGGGGTCAAGGTAGACCCCGAGCACCTGCGGCTCGTGCACACCGTGCACCACAAGCAGAGCGAGCAGGTCGAGCGCATCGGCCTGTTCTTCCTGGCGACCGAGTGGGAGGGCAAGCCCGAGAACCGCGAGCCCGAGAAGTGCCTCGCGCTCCGCTGGTTCCCCGTCGACGCCCTGCCCGAGGACATCATCGAGTACCCCGCCGCGGGCCTGTACGGCTACCTCAAGGGCGCGGAGACGCTCACCGAGCACGGCTGGTCGTAGACCGCATGACGCCGCCCGCCGGCCCCTTCTGGGGCCGGCGGGCGGCGCTGTCTCGGGCCTACGCCTCGCTGTCCGCGTACACGTCCGCGGCGATGCCCAGGTGTCGGTACAAGTCGTAACGCGAGATCCGGTAGCCACGGCCGCCAGGCAGGAGCCGCACGGGGTAGGCGCCTCGACGAGCGAGCGCGTATCCAGCCGTGCGGCCCATGCCGAGCACAGAGTTCGCCGTGTCGAGCCCGACCGTGGGCGGCAAGCTCATGAGTTCAGCGTGTGTCATTGCACCTTTCATGGTCATTAGATCCCCCTCATGTCTGTCTGCGCCGGTACGGGAGCGGACGGAACAACCTAGATCGACAACCTAGCGATATCCCTTGATCCTGCGCAATACGCATTGATAGCTTGTCGATATGCACAGTAACGATAGGCCGAGTGATGTCGTCGGCGCACAGATCCGTCGGCATCGCGGCCGACTCGCCCTCAGCCGCGAGCAACTCGCCGACCGCTGCGCCGAGCTCGGCGCCCCCGAACTGACGTACTCCGCGATCGTCGATATCGAAGGCGGGCGCCGAACCAAGGAGGGGCGACGCCGCCGAAGTGTCTCGCTCGACGAGTGGCTCGTGCTCGGCTTGGCCCTCGGCGTCCCGCCTTTGCTGCTGGCCTGCCCGCTCGACACCGCGCAGCCCGTACCCGTCACCCCCGGCACCGACCCACAAGCCCCGTACACGCTTTGGCGGTGGATCACCGGGCAGGAGGCCCCCGCCCTCGGCAAGACGGCAGGAGGGCACGCCCATGTCGATACCCGGCCGATCGGCGAGAACGGCCCCCGGTGGGCGACCGCATGGGCCACCGCCGCGTACCCGGCCAGCCTCTACCCCGAGGCCGAGCGCCGAGTCGCCGCGGCAGAAGCCGCACAGCGGCATGCCGCAGACCCTGCCGGCCGCCGCGAGTACGTCGAGCGTCTCGGCGACCTCGCCGAGTTGGTCAACGAGCTGATCCGGGCCGGGCTCCCTGTTCCGCCGATCCCGCCCTCACACGCCCGCGAACTGGACGAGCTTGGCCTGCTCGACCGCCCGCCCACCCCGAATCACGAGGAGACCAGTTCATGAGAGCAGGCTCGGTATCGCGCCGCTGCTACTGCCGCGACAAGCAAGGCAGGACCCTCAACAGCAAATGCCCGAAGCTCACCAGCACGAAGCACGGCGTCTACAGCATTCGGCAGGAGCTGCCGGCCGACACCGACGGCGCCCGCCGCACCTTCCGCCGAGCTGGATACACGACCAAGACCGCCGCGCAGGCCGACCTCGATAAGATCCGCACCCTGCTCGCGATCCCCGGACAGGCGGACACCCGGGCGCAGCAGGCGCTCGGCGAGCTGCTCGCCAAGGTCTCGGCCGAGCAGGGCGAGATCCCGTCCGTGGACGAGGTGAAGCGCCGCATCCGATCGAAGCGGAGTGTCACCGAGACCGTGACCCTCGCCGACCTGCTCGACGAGTACATGACTGCCCGCAAGGCTCTACGGACCACCACCCGCAACGGGTACGAATCGCACATACGCGTGCACCTCAAGCCGCACGGCGGGCACATGGTTGTCGACGACAGTCTCGGCGTAGGCGACATGGTCGAGCTGTTCGACGCGATCGAAGATCAGGCCGAGGTGATCGCCGCCGAGAACACAGCCCGACGCGAGCAGATCGCCCGCTGCAAGGCGAGCACACGGGGCCGACCGCTTCCGGCCGAGCGCGACCGGATCGCCGCCGAGAAGGCCCGGCTTGCCGCGATGCCCGGCTTTCGGAAGGTGACCGGCCCCGCCACCGTCCAGAGCATCCGGCGGACCCTGCGTGCTGCGCTGAATTGGGCGATCACTCAACGCATGATCACTTTCAATCCGGCAAAGCACGTCGAGCTCACCACCGCGACACGCCCTAAGCCGATGCTCTGGACCGAGGCTCGGGTCGCCGAATGGCGCCGGACAGAAGTCATCCCGGGGGCCGTGATGGTCTGGACTCCCGAGCAGTACGGGCAGTTCCTCGACGCCGCCGAGGCCGACGACGAGCTGTACTACTCCGTCTTTCACCTCATGGGGCACCGAGGGCTGCGCCGCGGCGAGGCGGTCGGACAGGACTGGATCGGGGTCGACTTCGACGCCCCCAGCATCACCCCGGCGACCGAGCTCGTCGTCGATGGCTACACGCCTTACGAGACACCGCCCAAGACCGAGGGAAGCGCCGACACGATCTCACTGGACCACGCGACGGCCGCCGTCCTGCGGCGCCGGCAGGAACGGCAGCAGGAACAGCGGCGGGCCCGCCTCGCCCGCGGCGAGGTCTGGTCCGAGACAGGGAAGGTGTTCACCGAGGATGACGGCTCGTGGCTCCACCCCGAAAAGGTGTCCATCGCGTTCCGCCGAATCCGGACCGCGGCAGACCTCCCCCCGATCAATCTCCGTGATCTGCGACACGTCGCTGCCTCGATCGTCTATGCGGCATCGGGCGACATCTTCGCGGTGAAGACCGTTCTTCGGCACTCGACGATCAAGCTCGCAGGGGACACGTACACGTCGCTGTTCGTCGAGCTCGACCGGAAGCTTGCCGACGACGCCGCGAACCTCGTGCCCCGCACTCCGCAGCGTCGGGGCGGCCCCCGGCCGTTCGGGCACGCATCGGGCACGCAGACAACCCGAAAGGCCACACGCAGCACTGTGGCCCGCCCGGGAAACCCCGGACGGGCCACAGAACGAGCAGGTCAGAGCGTCACGGATGACGCGGTGACCGGTAGGCCATGTCGGACTCGAACCGACAACCAACGGATTAAAAGTCCGCTGCTCTGCCAATTGAGCTAATGGCCCTCGATGTGCTCACCCCAGAGCATAGCCGGAGAGCGCGGGAGCGCCGATCGCATATCGGTTGTCCGGCCCGGGGAAGTCTCCGCGGCGGCCGGCGCGCACACGAACAGGGCCCCTACGACGCGTTGTCGTAGGGGCCCTGTCAGGCGATCAGTTCAGCGGCCGGTCTCAGCCGTTGCGCTTCCAGCGGGGCTTGTCGTCGCGGCGGTCGCTGCCACCGGCGCGGAAGCCACCGGTCGAGCCGGAGCCGGACGGGCGGTTGTCGTCACGACGGCCGTACGGGCGGTCGCCACCGGCGGCCGGACGGTCGCCACCGGAGCGGAAGCCGCCCGAGGGACGGTCGTCGCGGCGGAAGCCGCCACCGGTCGGACGGTCGCCGCCGGAGCGGAAGCCGCCGCCGGCCGGACGGTCGCCACCGGAGCGGAAGCCACCGGACGGGCGGTCGTCGCGGCGGAAGCCGCCACGGTCGCCACCGCGGTCGTCACGGTTGAAGCCACCCGAGGGGCGGTCGTCGCGGCGGAAGCCGCCACCGGTCGGACGGTCGCCACCGGAGCGGAAGCCGCCACGGTCGCCACCACGGTCACCACGGTCGTCACGGCGGAAGCCGCCACGGTCGCCGCCACGGTCACCACGGTCGTCGCGACGGTTGTCACGGCGCTCGTAGTTGCCACGGTCGTCACGGCTCTGGAACGCGGGGCGCTCCTCGGCGACGGGCTCGGCCACGGCTGCCGCGACCTCGGCCTCGGCGGCCTCGACCACCTCGGCGACAGCGGCCTCCGGGTCCTCGCCGCGCTCACGCGCGGAGCGGGCGACCAGGCGGTCGGCCTCCTCGCGCAGCTCGACGGCACGGCGCGACAGGCGCTCGAGCTGCTTGGTGAGGTCGGCGACCTCGCGCTCGGCCTGCTTCGCGGCGTTGTTCGCGGAGTCGGCCTGGACCTGGGTCAGCGAACGGGCACCGGTGATCTCGGCGACCTCGGGGTCGAAGGCGCCGACGCCCTGGACGATGTGGCGCGAGGCGTCGACGCCCGCGTCCTCCATCAGGCGGAAGATCTGGCGGCGCTGGTGCGGCAGCGCCAGCGACACGACGACACCGGACTTGCCGGCGCGAGCGGTACGGCCCGAGCGGTGCAGGTAGTCCTTGTGGTCGCCGGCCGGGTCCACGTTCAGGACCAGGTCGATGCCGTCGACGTGGATGCCGCGGGCGGCGACGTCGGTGGCGACGAGCGCGTTGACGTAGCCGTCCTTGAAGTCGGCGAGGACGCGGGTACGGGCACCCTGCGTCATGCCGCCGTGCAGCGCGTCGGCCTTCACGCCGGACTCGATGAGCTGCTCGGCGATGCGGTCGGCGCCCAGCTGGGTGCGGACGAAGATGATCGTGCGGCCCTTGCGGGCGGCGATGGCGGCCGTGACCGGCGCCTTGTCCTTCGGCTTCACGACGAGGACGTGGTGCGTCATGGTCGTGACGTTGCCCTGCGCACTGTCGACCTCGTGCGTGACGGGGTTGGTCAGGTAGCGCTTGACCAGGGTGCCGATCTCGTTCTCCATGGTGGCGGAGAAGAGCATGCGCTGGCCGCCGCCGGGGATCTGGTCGAGCAGCTCGGTGACCTCGGGCAGGAAGCCCAGGTCGGCCATCTGGTCGGCCTCGTCGAGGACCGCGACCTGGACGTTCGCCAGGGAGCAGGCGCCGCGGTTGATGATGTCGCGCAGACGGCCCGGGGTGGCGACGAGGACGTCGACACCGCGCTCCAGAGCGAAGATCTGGTTGCTCATGGAGGTACCGCCGCAGACGACCTTCATCTTGAGGCCGAGCACGTCGCCGTAGGGCTGGAGAGCGTCGGCGACCTGCATCGCGAGCTCACGCGTCGGCGTCAGGATGATCGCGCGGGGCTTCTTCTTCTCGGTGTGCCCGCCGGCCAGCGAGGCCAGGGTCGGCAGACCGAAGGAGAGGGTCTTGCCGGAGCCGGTGCGGCCACGGCCGAGGATGTCCTTGCCGGCCAGGGCGTCCGGGATGGTCGCGGCCTGGATCGGGAAGGGCGCGGTGACGCCGTTCTGCGCGAGCTTGCGCACGATGCCTTCCGGCAGACCGAGGTCGCCGAAGGTCAGGGTGGGCTCGGCGTCGGCGTCGTCATCGGACGCGGCGTCGTCGTTGAAGTCTTCGGTGGAGTCCTCGAAGGAGTCGTCGGACTCGTGGGACTCGTGGTTCGTCACGTCGGCCTCGAGGGCCTCGATGATCTCGTCGGTGACGACGGCCTCAAGGGCCTCGGTGACCGCGAGGGTCTCGGCGTCGACGATCTCGTTGGAGTCGTTCTCGGGCATGACGGAACGGTCAGAACTGGAAATGGACATGCGAAATGCGAAACCTTCCGGAGTCTCGGCACGCGCCCAAACTCCGTGAATTCGCAAATCGACCGCCTCAATGCGGTCAGCCACGGCTGGGGAGAGTACGCGCCACGCGGCGCTCTTCGGAGTCGGCGCCGGGCAATGGGATCAAACGATCTATAACCATACGCACCCTCCCCCGGGTCTGGCAAGTCCCTCCCCCGAAGACGGCGCTGACCTGCGGAAACACCATCCGCCCGCCAGAGCTCGGCGGGCGGATGGGGCCGGGTCCGAGCCGGGACCGGGCCTAGGGCTGGGTGCCCGGATCGGGCGACTGTTCGGGCTGCGGGGACTCCGGAGGCGGTGTGGGTTCCGTCACGGGCGGAGTGGGGACCGGCGGTTCGGGGGTCGGCGGCTCCGGGGTCGGCGAGGCGGGCTGGCCGCCGCCGGAGGAGCCGCCTCCACCGGAGCCCGAGCCGGACCCGGCCCCGCCCGTCGGGGGCTGGGGTCCCTGGCCGCCGGCTCCGCCACCGGGACCGGCCGACGGCGAGGGGGCCCCGGGCGGGCCGGCCGGGGCGCCCGGGCTGGGGGAGGCCCCGGCCGCGCCGGAGGTGGTCCCGGGGCCTGCGGCCTTGCCGTCCTGGTTCGCCGTACCGCCCTTCGAGCCGTGGCCGCCGCCCTGGCTGCCGGCGCTCTTCCCGGACGAGGAGCCACCGCCGGACTTTCCACCCTGGACGCCCGTGGACGCGGAGGGCCCCGGCTTCGCGGCGTCCTCCCCGACACTCATGCAGCCCGCGGTCGCCGCCACCGCGAGTGCGGCGACGGCGAGGCGGAGCGAGCGGGGGGATCGGAGGGAAGCGGACAACTGGCGCACGGGGCACCTCCGGAACGCTGGCAAGGGTCCGCGGTGAGCGGGTCAATGTGCCCAACTCCCTCTCCCCCGTAAGGGACACGCCCCAACGCGCCCCGAGGGCGGAAGGGCGGCGCAGCCTCAGGCGAACAGTTGTCCGGCCACCTGGTGGCCGAGCGTGACCCCACCCAGCCCGACCAGCACCGAGGCCACCACATTGGCCGCCGCCAGGAACTTCCAGCCCCGCTCGGCAAGGCGCAGCGTCTCGTAGGAGAACGTCGAGTAGGTGCTCAGCGCCCCGCACAGCCCGGTACCGAGCAGCAGGTTCAGCCGCGAGGAGGCGGCCCCGTCCAGCACCGCCCCCGTCAGCGCCCCCAGCACCAGGGAGGCGGCCGCGTTCGCCACGAAGGTCCCCCAGGGGAAGACCGAGTCGTGGCGCGCCTGCACCGCCCGGTCGGTCAGGTACCGCAGGGGCGCCCCGACGGCCGCGCCCACCATGACGATCAGCCAGTTCATGCCCGCGCCCGCCCCTGCTCCGGAGCCGGCCCCGGCCCCGACTCCGGCCCCCGGCCGTCGCCGACCGCGCGCCGGGTGATCACGGCCGCCGCCCACACGGCGCCCAGCGCCCCGGCCACCGTGAGCCCCGCGTACGCCAGCGCGGTACCGGCCTCACCGGCGTCGAGCAGCCGCGCGAAGTCCACGGCGTAGGTGGAGAAGGTGGTGAACCCGCCGAGCACCCCGACCCCGAGGAAGGGCCGTACGAGGGGATGCGCCGACCGGCCTCCCTCGCCGACCAGCACCATGAGGACGCCGATGAGCGCGCAGCCCACCACGTTGATCCAGAAGGTCCCCCACGGGAAGGCCCCGGGCGCGGCCGGCCACAGCAGCCCGACCCCGTACCGGGCCGCGGCTCCCGCGGCGCCTCCGGCCGCCACGGCCGCGAGCACCCGGCGCTCCGCTTCGCTTGTCGCCACCGGGTCATTCTCGCGCTCCGGGTCCCGGCCCGCCGGAAACGGGCCGCCGCAATCGGACGTCGGCACGGGAGAATGACCTCGTGCTGGAGATGACGCGTGACGCGTTCGAAGAGCTGGTGGCCGAAGCGCTGGACTCGATCCCCGAGGAGCTGACCCGGGTCATGGACAACGTGGCCGTCTTCGTGGAGGACGAGCCCGCTTCCGACGACCCCGAACTGCTCGGCCTCTACGAGGGGACCCCGCTCACGGAGCGCGGCGAGTGGTACGCCGGGGTCCTGCCCGACCGGATCTCGATCTACATGGGGCCGACCCTGCGGATGTGCGAGAGCACGGAGGAGGTGGTCCACGAGGTCGCCGTGACGGTGGTCCACGAGATCGCCCACCACTTCGGCATCGAGGACGAGCGGCTCCACGAACTCGGCTGGGGCTGACCCCGCGGGGCGCCCCCGGCCCGCTCCGGGCCCGCCTCTGACCCGCCCGCCGAAACCGTTTTGGCGATCGCCGCCGGGATCCCATATGCTTCTCACGTCCCCGACGCGCTGGAAAGTGCCCGGCGGGCCTTTAGCCCTCATCGTCTAGTGGCCCAGGACGCCGCCCTTTCAAGGCGGTAGCACGGGTTCGAATCCCGTTGGGGGTACGCATTACCGTGTGCGAGACTTGTGCTCGCACATTGCAAGGACCTGTGGAGCAGTTGGTTAGCTCGCCACCCTGTCAAGGTGGAGGTCGCGGGTTCAAGTCCCGTCAGGTTCGCTGAAGCCGGAAACGGTTTCGTGGCTGGGTAGCTCAGTTGGTACGAGCGATCGCCTGAAAAGCGATAGGTCGCCGGTTCGACCCCGGCCCCAGCCACCAGAATCAAGAAGGCCCCGTCCATCGGACGGGGCCTTCTTCGTCATTCCCCTTCCACGCCCGCGCCGGTGCTCGCGCCCGCGCCGACTCCGGCCGCCCGGGCCCGTCGGCGCCACTGCGTCAGGCCCACGCCCGCGGCCGCCACGGCCACGAGCCCGAGCAGCGCCCAGTCCGGAACGGCGTCCGCCACGGCCTGGACCCGCTGTTCCACCGCGAACGAATCGTCCACGTCCAGCAGCCCCGGCAGGGCGCTCGCCCCGTCGTACGCCAGGAACAGCGCGCCGAGCAGGATGAAGAACAGGCCCGAGGCCAGCGAGGTCGTGTGCAGCTCGAAGCGGCCGACCGAGAAGGCGCGGCCGCGCAGCCAGCGCCGGCGACCCAGGTCGAAGCGCTCCCAGAGCAGGGCCAGCACGAACAGCGGCACGGCCATGCCCAGTGCGTACACCGCCAGCAGCAGGCCTCCGTAGACCGGGCTGCCGCTGACCGCCGCCACCGTCAGGACGCTGCCGAGGATGGGCCCGGCGCAGAAGCCGGCCAGTCCGTAGACCGCGCCCAGCGCGTACACCGACAGGGCGGTGGTCGGCCGGATCTTCCCCGACAGCTCCGAGATCCGCTTCGAGGCGAAGCCCAGGCCGAGGATCTGGGCGAGCCCGAGCCCGATGATCAGCCAGCCGCCGAACACCACGAGGGTCTCGCGGTTGCCGTGGAAGAACCGCCCGGCGTACGAACCCGCCGCCCCCAGCGGTACGAGGGTGCTCGCGAGGCCCGCGTAGAAGATCCCGGTGCGCGCCAGCAGCCGGGACGTGGAGTCGATGGAGTACGCGAAGAAGGCGGGCAGGAGCAGCGCGCTGCACGGGCTGAGCAGCGCGAGGAGGCCGCCGAGCAGGGCGGCCAGGTATCCGACGTCGGTCACTTCGCGGCCGCCTGCGCCTTGGCCTTGGCGATGGCGGCCTCGAAGGCCGCCGGGGGCTGGGCTCCGGCGATGGGCTGCCCGTTGATCAGGAAGGACGGGGTGGAGGTGACGCCGATGCGGTACCCCTCCTCCTGGTCCTTGGCCAGGGCGGCGGCGGCCTGCTCCCCGGCCATGTCCGTCGTGAAGCGCTCCAGGTCCGGGACCCCCGCCTCGCGCGCCAGCTCGGTCAGCCGCTCCGCGCCGAAGCCCTTCTCCTTGGCGCCCTCGGCGTACGCGGCCGCGTGGAACTGCGCGAAGCGGTCCTGCTGCCCTGCCGCCCAGGCGGCCTTGGCGGCGGCCTCGGAGTCGGCGCCGAAGATCGGGAAGTTGCGCCACTCGATGCGCAGGGTGCCGTCCTCCACGTACTTCTTCACCAGCGCGGGCTCGGTGTCGCGGGCGAACTTTCCGCAGTAGCCGCACTTGAAGTCGGAGTACTCGATCAGGACGACGGGAGCGTCGGCCCGGCCGGCGGCGAGCTTGTCCCCGGACTCGCGGCGGGCCAGGGCCTTGAGCTGCGCGGTGGGGTCCGCGGTGGATGCGGCCTCCGGAGCGGAAGCCGCGGACGGCCGGGCGGCGCTGTCGGTGCCGCTATCGGGTTTGGTGGCCTGCCAGGAGACGAGGCCGAGGGTGACGGCGGCGAGGGCGACCCCCGCGGAGATCAGCAGTGGCTTGCGGGAGGAAGTGGAAGAGGAACGGGACGAGGAAGAGGAAGGGGAAGGGGACATGCGGGTGCTCCAGAGCTGTGCGGGGCGATGCGGGACGGGGCGGGGCGGACCGGGCGGCTGATGCGGCCGGTCCTCCTAGACCCGCATCACGGACAGCTCCAGCGGGGACGGCGCCGACTGGGCGGGCCCGCGTACGAGGACCCGTACGGGTATGGCCCGCGACGGGACCGCGGCCTCGGGCCCGGGGCGCGCGGGCGGGACCTGGGACTGGGCCTGGTCGGACCCCGCCCGGGCCGGCAGGGCGGGTACGCCGTCCCGGTCGGCGGATCCCGGGGCGCAGGCGGGCCCGCCCGGAGCGACGGAGGCAACGGCGACGGCCGGTATGGCCGGGACGGTCAGGGCCGTCGGCGCCGCCGCGGCCCGGGCGGTCGCCGGGGCGGCCGCCGCCGACAGGGTTCCCGCCAGCAGGGCCCAGCCCAGCAGCACCGCGAACACGCACCGGAGGCGGCGGCTGCGGGACATCGTGGGCGGCCTCTCGCTGGGGCATCGGTGTGGGCGTGGGTGGGGCATCGCCGGCGACGCGTCGGGGGACACATCGGGGTAACGCTCGGGGGACTCGTCCCGAAATGGTACGGGTCAGCCCCACAAATGCGTTCGCCACCCGGCACCTACGGGTGAGATCCTCGACCAGGTATGTCTACTTCCTTCGCCGCCCTGCAGACGCTTCTCGGTGAGATCTCCCTCCGTGACGCGCACCGCCTCGGCCGCCGCCTCGAAGGCGCCCGCCGCATCCGCAAGCCCGAGGCCAAGCAGGCCGTGCTCGACGAGATCGCAGCGGAGGCCGAAACGGCCGCCGTGCGACTGGCCAAGCGCGCCTCGCGAAAGCCCGAGGTCACGTATCCCGAGAACCTTCCGGTCAGCCAGAAGAAGGACGAGATCGCCGAGGCGATACGCGACCACCAGGTCGTGATCGTCGCGGGCGAGACCGGCTCCGGCAAGACCACGCAGATCCCCAAGATCTGCATGGAGCTGGGACGCGGGGTCCGGGGCATGATCGGGCACACCCAGCCCCGCCGCATCGCGGCCCGCACGGTCGCGGAGCGCATCGCGGAGGAGCTGAAGTCCGAGATCGGCCAGACCGTCGGCTGGAAGGTCCGGTTCACCGACCAGGTGGACCAGGACGCGACCTTCGTGAAGCTGATGACGGACGGCATCCTGCTCGCCGAGATCCAGACGGACCGCGAGCTGCGCGCGTACGACACGATCATCATCGACGAGGCCCACGAGCGGTCGCTGAACATCGACTTCCTGCTCGGCTACCTCGCCACGCTGCTGCCCAAGCGCCCCGACCTCAAGGTGATCATCACCTCGGCGACCATCGACCCGGAGCGCTTCTCCCGGCACTTCGGCGAGGCCCCGATCGTCGAGGTCAGCGGGCGCACGTATCCGGTGGAGGTCCGCTACCGGCCGCTCCTCGAGGACGACTCCGAGGACAGCGACCGCGACCAGATCACCGCGATCTGCGAGGCCGTGGACGAGCTGCAGGCCGAGGGGCCGGGCGACATCCTGGTCTTCCTCTCGGGCGAGCGCGAGATCCGCGACACGGCGGACGCGCTGGAGAAGCGCAAGCTCCGCCTGACCGAGGTCCTCCCCCTCTACGCGCGCCTCTCGCACGCCGAGCAGCACCGCGTCTTCCAGCAGCACACCGGACGCCGGATCGTCCTGGCGACCAACGTCGCCGAGACCTCGCTGACCGTCCCCGGCATCAAGTACGTGATCGACCCGGGCAGCGCCCGCATCTCCCGGTACAGCCACCGCACCAAGGTCCAGCGGCTGCCCATCGAGCGGATCTCGCAGGCCAGCGCCAACCAGCGCAAGGGCCGCTGCGGCCGTACCTCGGACGGCATCTGCATCCGGCTCTACTCCGAGGACGACTTCCTGACCCGTCCGGAGTTCACGGACGCCGAGATCCTGCGCACGAACCTCGCCTCCGTCATCCTCCAGATGACCGCGGCCGGCCTCGGCGAGATCGAGAAGTTCCCCTTCATCGACCCGCCGGACCACCGCAACATCCGCGACGGCGTGCAGCTCCTCCAGGAGCTGGGCGCGCTCGACCCGGACGAGAAGGACCACAAGAAGCGGCTCACGCCGATGGGCCGCCAGCTCTCGCAGCTCCCCGTGGACCCCCGCCTCGCCCGCATGGTGGTGGAGGCGGACAAGAACAACTGCGTCCGCGAGGTCATGGTCATCGCGGCGGCCCTGTCCATCCAGGACCCGCGCGAGCGGCCCTCGGACAAGCAGACGCAGGCCGACCAGAACCACGCCCGGTTCAAGGACGAGACGAGCGACTTCCTCTCCTTCCTGAACATGTGGCGCTACGTCCGGGAGCAGCAGAAGGAGCGCGGCTCCTCCTCCTTCCGCCGGATGTGCAAGCAGGAGTACCTGAACTTCCTGCGGATCCGCGAATGGCAGGACATCTATTCGCAACTGCGTACGGTCGCCAAGTCCATGGGCATCCACGTCAACGAGGCCGATGCCCCCGAGACGAGCGTGCACATCTCGCTGCTCGCCGGTCTGCTGTCGCACATCGGCCTGAAGGACACGGACAAGAACGAGTACCTGGGGGCCCGGTCCGCCAAGTTCGCGATCTTCCCCGGCTCCTCGCTGTTCAAGAAGCAGCCGAAGTTCCTGATGTCGGCCGAGCTGGTGGAGACCTCGCGGCTGTGGGCCCGGGTGAACGCCAAGGTCGAGCCGGAGTGGGTGGAGCCGCTCGCCCAGCACCTGATCAAGCGCACGTACAGCGAGCCGCACTGGGAGAAGGACCAGGCGGCGGTGATGGCCTTCGAGAAGGTCACGCTGTACGGGGTGCCGATCGTCGCCCAGCGGAAGATCAACTACGGCCGGATCGACGCCGAGGTCTCGCGCGACCTGTTCATTCGCAACGCCCTGGTCGAGGGCGACTGGCGGACGCACCACAAGTTCTACGCCGACAACCGCAAGCTCCTCACCGAGGTGGAGGAGCTGGAGAACCGGGCCCGGCGCCGCGACATCGTGGTCGACGACGAGACGCTCTTCGACTTCTACGACCAACGGATCCCCGAACACGTGGTCTCCGGGGCGCACTTCGACTCCTGGTGGAAGCACAAGAAGCGCGACGAGCCCGAACTGCTCGACTTCGAGCGCGAGATGCTCCTGACGGAGAAGGCGGCCGGGGTCACCAAGGCCGACTATCCGGACTCCTGGATGCAGGGACGGCTGAAGTTCCGGGTGACCTACCAGTTCGAGCCGGGCGCGGACGCGGACGGCGTGACCGTCCACATCCCGCTCCAGGTGCTGAACCAGGTCACGGACGAGGGCTTCGACTGGCAGATCCCGGGCCTGCGCGAGGAAGTGGTCACCGAGCTGATCCGCTCCCTCCCGAAGCCGATCCGCAGGCACTACGTGCCCGCGCCGAACTTCGCGACCCGCTTCCTGGCCACCTCGCACCCGCTGCGGGAGCCCCTGCACGTGACGCTGGCCCGGGAGCTGCAGCGGATGGTCGGGGTCCCGGTCACCGCCGAGGACTTCGACCTGACCCGGATCCCCGACCACCTGAAGATCACCTTCCGGATCGTCGACGAGCGCCGCAAGAACCTCGCCGAGGCCAAGGACCTGGAGGCCCTGCGGCTCCAGCTCAAGCCCAAGGCCCGCCAGGCCCTCTCCCAGGCCGCCGCGGCCACCGCCGAGCGGGAGGGCGGGGAGTCGGTGGAGAAGACCGGGCTCACGGACTGGACGATCGGCACGCTGACCAAGGTCTTCGAGACCCGCCGGGCCGGCCAGCCGGTGAAGGCGTACCCGGCGCTCGTGGACGCCGGTACGAGCGTCTGCGTACGCCTCTTCGACACCGAGGCCGAGCAGCAGCAGGCGATGCGGCTCGGCACCAGGCGGCTGATCCTGCTGGGCATCACGGTGAACCCCGCGAAGTTCGCCTCGGACCACCTGAGCAACCAGCAGAAGCTGGCCCTGTCGCGCAATCCGCACGGCTCCATCCAGGCGCTGTTCGACGACTGCGCGACCGCGGCGGCCGACCACCTGATCGGGCGGCACGGCGGCCCGGCCTGGGACGAGGCGGGCTTCCGCAAGCTCTACGAGGCCGTGCGGACCGACCTGGTGGACACCACGGTGCGGACGATCACGCAGGTGCAGCAGGTGCTGGCCGCCTGGCAGGCCTGTGAGCGGCGCCTGAAGACCACGGCCAGCCTCGCCCTGGTGGCCAACGTCCAGGACGTCAAGACGCAGCTCGCGGCCCTCATGCCGGCCGGCTTCGTCACGCTGACCGGACTGCGCCGGCTGCCCGACCTGATGCGCTACCTGGTGGCCATCGACCGGCGGCTCCAGCAGATGCCCACGGGCGTGCAGCGCGACACCACGCGCATGGAGAAGGTCCACGAGATGCGGGACGAGTACCTGTGGCTGCTGGAGCAGTTGCCCAAGGGCAGGCCGGTCCCGGCGGAGGTCACCGAGATCCGCTGGATGATCGAGGAACTGCGGGTCAGCTACTTCGCGCACGCGCTCGGAACGGCCTATCCGATCTCCGACAAGCGCATCGTGAAGGCGGTGGACGCGGCCGCCCCGGGACCCGCTCGGTGATCGAGTTCGACTGCACCCCCTGAGCTGCGGTACAGTCTGATTCGCAGCCGCCCAGCGGGTGCAAATCAAGGACCTGTGGAGCAGTTGGTTAGCTCGCCACCCTGTCAAGGTGGAGGTCGCGGGTTCAAGTCCCGTCAGGTTCGCAAGATCGTCAGGGCCCGCATCCTCTGGATGCGGGCCCTGACGCGTTTCCGGGGACGACGGCACCGAAGTGCGGGGCGGAGTACGGCCCGAGGTGCCGGCCGGTGCACCGACCGCCGTACGGGCCCGATTGGGCCGGACGGCCCACCGGGCCGCCTCACGGGCCCGATTGGGCTCAGCTGCACCCAGAAACCTCACCCGGCCCTCTACAGCGCGCTGAGGGGCCCCTGGAGCCCCGTGCGTGGCCGGCGGGGAAACCCGGACCACCCCGGACCGCCCCGCCTCGCTGCCGCCCGGCCGCCGCCCGCGACCCCTCCGACCCCGCCGACCCCACCGCTCCGTCGCGGCCGGCGAAATCGCCCGTCCGGATGATGCGCTCTGCGCGGCACGTCCCTCTACGGGGTGCATTGCCTGATCCACAAGAGTGATCATCTGTGACGGGAGTCACCCCATGTGTTTTTGAGACGCACCCTTTTATGGGACTCATACGCCCGCTCGATTTTATATGTGCCATTGCACCTACCCCGGCCGGCTCCGCACACCAGCTCGATATCCCCCTGACCAGGGCATAAAAAAGATCGCGCTGGACCCGGCGGAGTCCAGCGCGATCGAACGACTGATGAACCTGTTGGGGCAGGTCCGGTCGTTTGAAGCTCTGTGGGGTTCATCGGATTGGGGGACCCGATTTAGACCCGGCAATTAGTAGTGCTGCGGAACCTCAGGCCTCGCTGCGCTGCTGCGGAATTCCCGCAAGCAGTGCGCGGACCTCAGCCTCGCGGTAGCGGCGGTGTCCACCCAGGGTGCGGATGGACGTGAGCTTGCCAGCCTTGGCCCAACGGGTGACCGTCTTCGGGTCCACGCGGAACATCGTGGCAACCTCAGCCGGGGTCAGCAGCGGCTCGGCATCAGGGGTGCGAGCGGTCATGAGCGGCCTCCTCGGGAGAACCGAACCATCTCGGTTCTTTCCTCTAAATTCTGCACCTTGGCCCACGTTGCCCGAAATGGACATACGCGGGCCGAGTCGGTTATAGGACGAACGGCTTGTCCTCGGCACTACAACTACACCATCCGTCCAGCCTCGACGGCCAAACCGATGGAATTGCCCTCCGAGGTGTTCATCAGCGGCGGAAGCCGATGGACCGTCCCATAACGGACAGTCACCCCACTGTGACGATCAGTCACAGAGCGATCAGGAGTCGTCAGACCCCCCGTAGAGTGCAATACCGAGCATTCCGCCCTTAGTTGGACGGAAGGAACCCTCCCCGGACTCCTTGTCCTATTTTGGCACGAGGGTAGGGGAAGGGCGCAAGGGTGTAGAAAGTGCGGTCCGTCACGCTTGGGCCAATGGCCCGTATCGGGACGTAGGTCCCGGAACAAAGACCCAAAAGAGGGCATCACGGCCTTGAGCTGGCCGTTCTCTTCCGTGGTCGGCCGATCGGCGGATGGACAACCGCGTCCCGAGCCGCTACCCGGGTCGCACAGGTCACTCGGACAGATCCGGAACCCAACCTCTCAGTTGGCGAAGAGTCTCTCCCGGACCGCCCGCCACCGCTCCGCCAGGGCCCCGTACGTCCGCGCCGCCCCGTCCCGGTCCCCGGCGCGCAGGGCCGCGAGCCCCGCCGCCAGGTCCGCCGCCGAGTGGTCGGCCTCCAGCCGGTCCGCCGGCAGGGCGTGCAGCAGCCCGCCGTAGTCCAGCTCCACCATCGAGCGGGGGTGGAACTCCTCCAGCCAGCTCCCGACCTCCACCAGCCCCTCGGCGAGCATCCCGTACCCCTCCGCCTCCCGCAGGGTCCGCAGCCCCCGCGCGAGCCGGCGCCGGGCCTGCACCATCGGCGTCCGGTAGCGCAGCCCCTCGCCCGGCACGTACTCCCGTTCCTCGTCGGACACCAGCACGAACCAGCGCAGTGGCACCTGCCAGACCCCCGTACGGATCCACGGCCGCGCGTCCGGGTTCCGCCCGCGCCAGGCCTCGTACTCCTCGGCCGCGCGGCGGCGGGCGGCCGCGGGCAGGGCGGCGTCGAGCACCGGCAGCGGGAACTCGGCCACCAGCTCCTCCAGCGCGAGCCAGCCGCGCAGCCTCGTCCGCCAGGGGCAGACCAGCAGGACCCCGCCGACCTCGGCGGTGAAGGCGTCCGCGCTCTCGTGCGCCGGGACCCCGACCACGGGCACCCGTACCAAGTCCACGAGCGACCGTCGCAGTTCGTCCTGGGCCGTCGGGGTGTCCCCGCGCCGGGCGTAGTCGGCCCAGTGGGTGCGCTCGGGCTCCGGGAAGGCCGTCAGCGGCTCGTAGACGCGCAGGTAGGAGGCGTAGGGGACGGCGGGGGCCGAGCGGGCGGACGGCAGCCGGGGATCGGGGGATTCGCTCACGCTCTCGTACTCCCCCGCCCCGCCCGGCGCTACTCCGGCGGACGGTTCCCCTCCTCTCGCCCACCCCGGAGTGTCCCGATCTTCGGACTGGGAGGATCGCGGGGCTCCGGAGGTCTTACGCTGCTCCCAGCACGCCCTCCCCCACCCGCAGGGCGGGCGTCTTTCCCGCCGCATCTCATCCATGGGAGTCACCACCGTGACCGAAATGACCGACGGCGTCCTGCACACCCTGTTCCGCAGTGAACAGGGCGGCCACGAGCAAGTCGTGCTGTGCCAGGACCGAGCCTCCGGCCTGAAGGCCGTCATCGCGATCCACTCCACCGCCCTGGGCCCGGCCCTCGGCGGTACGCGGTTCCACGCGTACGCCTCGGACGAGGAGGCCGTCCTCGACGCGCTGAACCTCTCGCGCGGCATGTCGTACAAGAACGCGCTCGCCGGGCTCGACCTCGGCGGCGGCAAGGCCGTCATCATCGGCGACCCGGCCAGTAGGGAAGACGGCGGTCTGAAGTCCGAGGAACTGCTGCTGGCCTACGGCCGGTTCGTGGAGTCCCTCGGCGGCCGCTACGTGACCGCCTGCGACGTCGGCACCTACGTGGCCGACATGGACGTCGTGGCCCGCGAGACCCGCTGGGCGACCGGCCGCTCCCCCGAGAACGGCGGCGCCGGCGACTCCTCGGTCCTCACCGCCTTCGGCGTCTTCCAGGGCATGCGCGCCAGCGCCCAGCACCTGTGGGGCGACCCGACCCTGCGCGGCCGCAAGGTCGGCGTCGCGGGCGTCGGCAAGGTCGGCCACCACCTGGTCGAGCACCTGCTGGAGGACGGCGCCGAGGTCGTCATCACGGACGTCCGCACCGAGTCCGTGCAGAGGATCCTCGACAAGCACCCCGGCAAGGTGACCGCCGTCGCCGACACCGAGGCGCTGATCCGCGTGGAGGGCCTGGACATCTACGCCCCCTGCGCGCTCGGCGGGGCCCTGAACGACGACTCGGTGCCCGCCCTCACCGCCAGGATCGTCTGCGGTGCGGCGAACAACCAGCTCGCCCACCCCGGCATCGAGAAGGACCTCGCGGACCGCGGGATCCTCTACGCGCCGGACTACGTGGTCAACGCGGGCGGGGTCATCCAGGTCGCCGACGAGCTGCGCGGCTTCGACTTCGACCGCTGCAAGGCCAAGGCCACGAAGATCTTCGACACCACGCTGGAGATCTTCACACGTGCGAAGTCGGACGGGATTCCGCCGGCCGCGGCCGCCGACCGCATCGCCGAGCAGCGCATGGCCGACGCCCGTAGCGCGGCACGCACCGTCTGATCCTCGCGGGGCCCTTACGGGGCTTCTGGGGCGGCCCGCCGGGGCGCAGCGAGACGGAACTCACTGCGCTTCGGCGGGTCGCCCGTCAGGAAACGGCTAAAATCGCAGCTGACCAGCGAGGACGGGGCGCCTTGCTGGTACTGCACCGGGGCGCGTCATGCGGGCGGCGTACCGTATGGCCGCGGAAGCAGGTACCGTTAAACCCCTACGGACGGTCTCTCCACGGAGAGCCCGCTCCGAACCATGAACGCGTGTCAGACTCTGGGGCCGTCGAGCCCCGTCACCGAGGGGGTCGAGCCATGGGGCGCGGCCGGGCAAAGGCCAAGCAGACGAAGGTCGCCCGCCAGCTGAAGTACAGCAGCGGCGGGACTGACTTGTCGCGTCTGGCCAATGAGCTGGGCGCATCGCACACGGAACCGCTGCCTGTCAGCGAGCCGGTCGTCGATGACGAGCTTGATGATGATGACGAGGACGACCCGTACGCCAAGTACGCGGAGCGCTACAACAGCGATGACGAGGACGAGGACGAAGAGTCCGGTCCGTCCGTCTACCGTCGCGGTGCTTGACGCGCCACTCGGCGTCGGACTCCTCGCGGTGCGCTGATCCTCTTCCTCAGCAGCGGCACACAGCTTCACATGCACGGAAACCCGGTCCAGGGCATCGCCCCGGACCGGGTTTCCGTGCATGTTCGCGCAGGTGGGAGCCGGTGGTGGCCGGCTCCCGAGCCCGTCAGTTCGCGTAGTCGCCGGTCATCGTCGCGCCCTCGGTGTGGTCGCCGCGGTCCAGGATCTCGCCCGCGACCCAGGCGTCGACGCCCCGGTCGGACAGGGCGGTCAGGGCCACGTCCACCGATTCCTGCGGGACGACGGCCATCATGCCGACGCCCATGTTCAGGGTCTTCTCCAGCTCCAGGCGCTCCACCTGCCCGGCCTTTCCGACCAGGTCGAAGATCGCACCGGGGGTCCAGGTCGAGCGGTCGACCGTGGCGTGCAGGTGGTCCGGGATCACCCGGGCGAGGTTGGCCGCGAGGCCGCCGCCCGTGATGTGGGAGTAGGCGTGCACGTCGGCCGTACGGGTGAGGGCCATGCAGTCCAGCGAGTAGATCTTCGTGGGCTCCAGCAGCTCCTCGCCGAGGGTCCGGCCGAGCTCCTCGACGTGGCCCTCCAGCGACATTCCGGCCCGGTCGAAGAGGACGTGGCGGACCAGTGAGTACCCGTTCGAGTGAAGACCGGAGGACGCCATCGCGATCACGGCGTCGCCCGTACGGATGCGATCGGCACCCAGCAGGCGGTCGTACTCCACGACGCCGGTGCCGGCGCCCGCCACGTCGAAGTCCTCCGGGCCCAGCAGGCCGGGGTGTTCGGCGGTCTCGCCGCCGACCAGGGCGCAGCCGGCGAGGACACAGCCCTCGGCGATGCCCTTGACGATGGCCGCGACACGCTCGGGGTGGACCTTGCCGACGCAGATGTAGTCGGTCATGAAGAGCGGCTCGGCGCCGCAGACGACGATGTCGTCCATGACCATCGCCACGAGGTCGTGGCCGATGGTGTCGTACACGCCCATGCGGCGGGCGATGTCCACCTTGGTGCCGACGCCGTCCGTGGCCGAGGCGAGCAGGGGGCGCTCGTAGCGCTTGAGGGCGGAGGCGTCGAAGAGGCCGGCGAAACCGCCGAGGCCGCCGAGGACCTCGGGGCGCTGCGTCTTCTTCACCCACTCCTTCATCAGCTCGACGGCGCGGTCACCCGCGTCGATGTCCACGCCCGCGGCTGCGTAGCTGGCACCGGTGGTCTTCTCTGTCATGACAGGAGAGAGCTTTCGTGTCGTTGCTGCGGTGGTGCGAGGCCCCGGAAAAGCCTGAAAGAGAAGGCCTCGCGCAGGTTGAGCAGGATGAGGGAGAGGGGAGAGGGGCCGCGGTGCGCGGGCTCGTGGGAGCCCGCGGACCGCGGCGTTGCCTCGGGCCCTACGGGCGCCGGAGCGCGTCGGCGGCGTCGGTGCCGCCGGCCAGCTCCGACTCCAGGAGCTGCTTGCCCAGGAGCTGCGGGTCGGGCAGTTCCATGGGGTACACGCCGTCGAAGCAGGCACGGCAGAGGTTGGGCTTCTGGATCGTCGTCGCCTCGATCATCGAGTCGAGCGAGATGTACGAGAGCGAGTCCGCGCCCAGCGACGTGGCGATCTCGTCGACCGTCATGCCGTTGGCGATCAGCTCGGCCCGGGTGGCGAAGTCGATGCCGAAGAAGCACGGCCACTTCACCGGCGGCGAGGAGATCCGGATGTGGACCTCCGCCGCGCCGGCCTCGCGGAGCATCTTGACCAGGGCGCGCTGGGTGTTGCCGCGGACGATCGAGTCGTCGACGACCACCAGGCGCTTGCCCCGGATGACTTCCTTGAGGGGGTTGAGCTTGAGGCGGATGCCGAGCTGGCGGATCGTCTGCGAGGGCTGGATGAAGGTCCGGCCCACGTAGGCGTTCTTGACCAGGCCGACGCCGTACGGGATCCCGCTGGCCTCCGCGTAACCGACGGCGGCGGGCGTGCCCGACTCCGGCGTCGATATCACCAGATCGGCATCGGCCGGGGCTTCCTTGGCCAGGCGCCGACCCATCTCGACACGCGAGAGGTAGACGTTCCGGCCGGCGATGTCGGTGTCCGGGCGCGCCAGATAGACGTACTCGAAGACACAGCCCTTGGGCTTTGCTTCCGCGAAGCGAGAGGTCCGCAGACCGTTCTCGTCGATCGCGATGAGCTCACCCGGCTCGACCTCGCGGACGAAGCTGGCGCCGCAGATGTCGAGGGCGGCGGTCTCGCTCGCCACCACCCAGCCGCGCTCCAGGCGGCCGAGGACCAGCGGGCGGATGCCCTGCGGGTCACGGGCGGTGTAGAGCGTTCCCTCGTCCATGAAGACGAGCGAGAAGGCGCCCTTCACCTTCGGGAGGACCTTGGTGGCCGACTCCTCGATGGTCAGGGGCTTGCCGTCGTCGTCCGTCTGGCCGGCCAGGAGGGCGGTGACCAGGTCGGTGTCGTTGGTGGCCGCCACCTGGGTGGCACGGCCGTCCTGACGGGGGAGGTCGGCGACCATCTCGGCCAACTCGGCGGTGTTCACCAGGTTGCCGTTGTGACCCAGGGCAATGGAGCCGTGGGCGGTCGCGCGGAAGGTCGGCTGAGCGTTCTCCCAGACGGAGGCACCAGTGGTCGAGTAGCGGGCGTGACCGACCGCGATATGACCCTGGAGCGAGCCGAGAGAGGTTTCGTCGAAGACTTGGGAAACGAGGCCCATGTCCTTGAAGACGAGGATCTGGGAACCGTTGCTCACAGCGATGCCCGCGGACTCTTGTCCGCGGTGCTGCAATGCATACAGTCCGAAGTAGGTGAGCTTGGCGACCTCTTCACCCGGAGCCCAGACACCGAAGACGCCGCAAGCGTCCTGGGGGCCCTTTTCGCCGGGGAGCAGGTCGTGGTTGAGTCGTCCATCACCACGAGGCACGCCCCCGAGTGTAGGCGAGATCGACCACTGGTCCGAATTGGGGATGCCCGGGAAATGTCACAGCACGCAGGGTGACGAAACCTGTTCGTCTCAATATCCGGATTGCCCTGGTTGACAGTCGCCTGTGGTTTCGTACAGGCTCCGGCCCATGCAGCCTCTCGGTGACCGCACCGTCACCCTCGTCGCGCGCCGACACGTGGACCTCGTCCGTGTCGCCAGCGCCATCTGTCGCTGTTCCGCGTAGTCACACGGCGCTTTTCCCTTTCCTTTTTTCGCCTTTCCCCGCCGCTTTCCGTACGAGTCCGCTCCGCCGTGCCCTGCGCCGTCCCGCGCTGCCCGGAGCCGGCCCGCGCCGGAGGGCCGGCGGGCCGTGCTCTGGAGTACCCGTGACCTCGTACGAACCCAACCTGTCCCGGCGCGCCTTCGGCGGCGCCGTCGGCGCGACCGCCGCCGCCGCGGCGGTGGGGCTGGGCGTCGCCGCCCCGGCCCAGGCGGCGCCGGCCGCCGAAGCCCAGCACGCGGGCCCCGAGGAGCGGGAGTTCCGGGCCGAGCGCGGACGCCGCTCCCGCCGACCGAACATCCTGTTCATCCTCGGGGACGACCTCGGCTGGGCCGACCTGTCCTCCTACGGCTCCCCGCACATCAAGACCCCGAACCTGGACCGGCTCGCCCGCCAGGGCGTCCGCTTCACCGACGCCTATTCGGGCTCCGCGACCTGCTCCCCGACCCGCTTCAGCCTGTACACCGGCCGCTATCCGGGCCGCGCCAAGGGCGGGCTCGCCGAGCCCATCGCCGACAAGTCGGCGGGCCTGGAGCCGACCCACCCGACGCTGGCCTCGCTGCTGCGCGGCTCCGGGTACGCGACCGCACTGATAGGCAAGTGGCACTGCGGCTCCCTGCCCGACTACAGCCCGACCAAGTCGGGCTGGGACGAGTTCTTCGGCAACTTCGGCGGGGCCCTGGAGTACTACTCCAAGCTGGGCGGCGACGGCTCGTACGACCTCTACGAAGGCGATGCCGAGTACAAGGACCTGCGCTACTACACGAGGATCCTGACCGAGCGCGCGAGCGAGTACGTCTCCCGTGACCACGGGGACAGGCCGTGGCTGCTGAACCTCAACTTCACCACCCCGCACTGGCCGTGGATCGCCGACGGGGACACCGAGGCGAGCGCCGAGGTCACCCGCCGGATCAAGGCCGGCGACCGGCGGGCCCTGTGGCACGAGGACGGCGGGTCCATCGAGAAGTACAAGCAGATGGTGGAGGACCTCGACCGCTCGATCGGCGAGGTGCTGAAGGCGCTGAAGCGCTCCGGCCAGGAGGAGGACACCCTGGTCTTCTTCTCCAGCGACAACGGCGGCGAGCGCTTCTCCCACAACTGGCCGCTCGCGGGCAACAAGGCCTCCCTCCAGGAGGGCGGCATCCGCGTCCCGAACATCGTGCGCTGGCCCGCCCGGCTCGACGGCGGCCAGGTCAGCCACGTACCGGTCTTCACCCCGGACTGGACGGCCACCCTGCTGGAACTGGCGGGGGCCCGCGCGAACCCGGCCTACCCGCTGGACGGGGTCAGCCTGGCCGGGTACCTGCTGCGCGGCGAGAAGGTCGCCGAGCGGAACCTGTTCTGGCGGGTGCGCGGGGAGCGGGCGCTGCGCCGCGGCGACTGGAAGTACTACCGCGGCAAGGCGGGCCGCGACCAGCTCTTCAACCTGGCCGGGGACATCCGCGAGCAGGCCGACAAGGCGGCCCTGGAGCCGGCCCGGCTGGCCGAACTGCGGGCGGCCTGGGAGAAGACGGACGCGGGGCTGCTGCCGTACCCGGGCTGATCAGAGCCCCTGGCGCCCTCTCCGGCGCCGCTCCGGAAGCGTGATCCACAGCCTGTGGAAAGCCGCAGTCCCTGGAAAGCCGCAGCCTGCCGGGGGGCTCACTCGACGGCGGAGGCCGCCTTCGCGGTGATGGCGGTGCCCGAACCGGTCGCGGTGAGGG
Organism: Streptomyces sp. NPDC059957; assembly: GCF_042730015.1. NCBI lineage: Bacteria > Bacillati > Actinomycetota > Actinomycetes > Kitasatosporales > Streptomycetaceae > Streptomyces > Streptomyces sp. NPDC059957. The sequence continues at coordinate 78,181 of NZ_JBHWMB010000034.1, forward strand.
TGAGGGCGTCGCCCTGGATCTTCCAGGCGAGCGGGCCGCCGCCGAACAGCTCGGTGAGGGCCCGCTCGACCTCTCCGGGGCCGCCCTCGCAGGCCATCCGGGTGGAGGTGAGGGGGCCGACGGTGAGCTTGTCGCCCTCGACCGCGGCGCTCGCGTTGAAGCGGTTGCAGCCGAGGTTGCCGCTCACCGTCCCGTCCGCGGCCACGGTGAAGCGGGCCCGGCCCTCGGCTCCGGCCGGGATCGAGGAGGCGGTCTCCCCCTTGATCAGGGAGTCGACGGTCCACTGTGTGGCGACGAGCGGGGCGGCGGGGGCCGGGGGCTTCGAGGTCAGGGCGATCGCGTTCCCGTCGGAGTTCTTCAGCGTGATCTTCTCCTGGCCCTGTTCCACGGTCAGCGAGCCCCGGAAGAGCTTGGCGAAGGCGGTCTCGAAGGGCAGGTCGGGGCAGGCCATTTCGGTGTGGACGCCGGGCGACACGGTCATGGTGGCCGCCGAGTCGAAGACCACCGCGGCGGTGTACCCGTTGCAGCCGTAGTTGCCGGTGGCTTCGGCCTCGTAGCCCTTGCCGCGCTCCACGGACATCCGGGCGGCGGCGGGAGCGGGCAGCACCTTGCCGTCGACGGTCAGGCTCTCGACGGACCAGGATCCGGAGAACCCGCGGGCGGGGGGCGTCCCCGGCGCGGCGCCGTCGTCACCGCAGGCGGTGGCGGTGGCGGACAGCGCGAGTACGGCGACCAGGGCGGCGGGGAGGAGCGGCAGCGTACGCATGCAGGTGGGACGCGGCCGGCCGCGAACCGGTTCCCGGATCAGCTCATCAGGGGGAGCAGCGCCGAGAGGTCGGCGCGCTCGCCGCTGGCCCGGACCTGGGCCCCGTCCAGTGCCTCGGCCCAGCTCGTACGGCCGGTGGCGAGCCGGATCCAGGTCAGCGGGTCGGTCTCCACGACGTTCGGCGGGGTGCCGCGGGTGTGCCGGGGACCCTCGACGCACTGCACCACCGCGAACGGCGGGACGCGGAACTCCACCGCCCCGCCCGGAGCCTTGAGCGCGAGGGCGTCGGCGAGCAGCCGGGTGCAGGCGGCCAGGGCCTGGCGGTCCACGGGGATGTCCAGTCCGGTGGCGCGGCGCAGGTCGTCGGTGTGGACGACGAGCTCGACGGTGCGGGTGACCAGGAAGTCGGCCAGGGTCATGGCGCCGATCCACAGGTCGAGCACGCGGCCGCCGGGGTTGGCTTCGAGCGCCTCGGCCAGGCGGGCGCCGGCCCGGTCGTAGAGCTCGGCGAGCGGGGCGCCCTCCAGGGTCTCCTTGGCGGCTTCGGCGATCTTCCCGGCGAGCGAGGCCGTCGCGAAGGGCCACTCGGCGGCGGACAGCTCGGCGACGGCGGCCGGCGGCCGGGCGAGGCCTCCGGCCAGCGAGTCCGCGATCCACGCGATGTGCGCGGCCAGCTCGGCGACGGACCAGTCCCCGACCCCGCTGGGCCGGGCGAGCTGCTCGGGCTCCAACTCCCGTACGGCGTCCCGTACGTGCCCGAACTGCGCGAGGACGGCCGTACGGGTCCTGGCGTGGTCGTAGGTGCGCGGCTTCTTCTTGGCGGGCGGCATGGGGCCGACCTTACGCCGCCCGGACCGGCCGGGCGGCGCACCTCAGTCCTTCGGGGCCGGGGGCAGGCTGGTCTCGCAGCCCGCCTTCGCCGCGGCGCGCACGGCCGCCTCGCGGGCCAGCCCCGACAGGAAGCCGCGCCCCCTGCTGCCCCGGCCGTCGCCCTCGCCGGCGGCGGTCGCCCGCAGGGCGGTCACTCCGCCGGACCTGGCCGGGTCGGCGCACTTCGCGATCGCCGTGACGCTGAAGGGCCCGTGGTCGAACCGGCTTCCGCCCGGTTCGGCGTCCTTGGAGGCCACCACCGTGACGGAGGCGAACTCGTCCATCTGCTTCTGGCCCTCGAACGTCCCCTCACGCAGCAGCACGCACGCCTGGTCCGCCGTGGCGCCCGCCTCCACCCTGGGCATGCCGAACCCCATCACCGCATCCGGATCGACCAGTCCCTGACAGTTCTCGATGATCTCCGCCCGGCTCCGCGCGCGGTCCCCGGAGTTGTCGTAGAGGAACCAGCCGCCCACCCCCACGGCGGCCACGATCACCGGCATCCCGACCCCGAAGAGCCATCGGCCCCAACTCTGCGCCATATGTGCCCCGTTCCCCCGCCGGCCCCGCCACCACCACCGGCGACGCGGGCTCCTTGCCGGAACGGACGAGCCCCCGTCCGGAACGGTTCCGGACGGGGGCTACGCGGTTCGTGCAGAACAGCGGCTCAGGCGAGCAGCGCCGGGATCGTGGTCTCGTGGGCGGTGCGGAGTTCGGTCAGGGGGAGGGTGAACTCGCCCTGGATCTCGATCTCCTCGCCGTCGACCACACCGATCCGGGTCGCCGGCAGGCCCCGCGCACCGCACATGTCGGTGAAGCGGAGCTCCTCGCTGCGCGGGACGGCCACGATGGCCCGGCCCGCGGACTCCGAGAACAGGAAGGTGAAGGCGTCCAGCGCCTCCGGCACCACGATCCGCGCACCGTTGCCGCCGCGCAGGCAGGACTCGGTGAGCGCCTGGATCACGCCGCCGTCGGACAGATCGTGCGCGGCGTCGATCATGCCGTCGCGCGAGGCCGAGATCAGGATCTCCGCGAGGAGCTTCTCGCGGCCCAGGTCCACCTTGGGCGGCATGCCGCCGAGGTGCTGGTGGACCACCTCGGACCAGGCCGAACCGCCGAACTCCTCGGCGGTGTCGCCGAGCAGGTACAGCAGCTGGCCGGCCTCCGCGAACGCCATCGGCGTACGGCGGTTGACGTCGTCGATCACACCGAGGACCGCCACGACCGGGGTCGGGTGGATCGCGATGTCGCCCGTCTGGTTGTAGAGGGAGACGTTGCCGCCGGTCACCGGGGTGCCCAGCTCCAGGCAGCCGTCCGCGAGACCACGGCAGGCCTCGGCGAACTGCCACATGACGTCCGGGTCCTCGGGGGAACCGAAGTTCAGGCAGTCGGAGATCGCGAGGGGCTTGGCGCCGGTCGCGGCCACGTTGCGGTAGGACTCGGCCAGCGCGAGCTGCGCACCCGTGTAGGGGTCGAGCTTCGCGTAGCGGCCGTTGCCGTCGGTGGACATCGCGACGCCGAGGTTGGTCTCCTCGTCGATGCGGACCATGCCGGCGTCCTCGGGCTGCGAGAGCACCGTGTTGCCCTGGACGAAGCGGTCGTACTGGTCGGTGATCCAGGACTTCGAGGCCTGGTTCGGCGACGAGACCAGGGCCAGGACCTGCGCGCGCAGCTCCTCGCCGGTCTGCGGGCGGGGCAGCTTGCCCGCGTCGTCCGCCTGCAGCGCGTCCTGCCAGGAGGGGCGCGCGTACGGGCGGTTGTAGACGGGACCCTCGTGGGCGACGGTGCCCGGGGGCACGTCCACGATCTGCTCGCCGTGCCAGAAGATCTCCAGGCGCTCGCCGTCGGTCACCTCACCGATGACGGTGGCGATGACGTCCCACTTCTCGCAGATCTCCATGAAGCGGTCCACGTACTGCGGCTCGACGATCGCGCACATGCGCTCCTGCGACTCGCTCATGAGGATTTCCTCGGGCGAGAGCGTCGCGTCGCGCAGCGGAACGGTGTCGAGGTCCACGCGCATGCCGCCGGAACCGGCGGAGGCCAGCTCGCTCGTGGCGCAGGAGAGCCCGGCGCCGCCGAGGTCCTGGATGCCCGCGACCAGCTTCTCCTTGAAGATCTCCAGGGTGCACTCGATGAGGAGCTTCTCCTGGAAGGGGTCGCCGACCTGGACCGCCGGACGCTTGGTCGGCTTCGTGTCGTCGAAGGTCTCCGAGGCGAGGACGGAGACGCCGCCGATGCCGTCGCCGCCCGTGCGGGCGCCGTAGAGGATGACCTTGTTGCCCGGGCCGGAGGCCTTGGCGAGGTGGATGTCCTCGTGCTTCATGACGCCGATGCAGCCGGCGTTGACCAGCGGGTTGCCCTGGTAGCAGGCGTCGAAGACGACCTCGCCGCCGATGTTCGGCAGGCCGAGGCAGTTGCCGTAGCCGCCGATGCCCGCGACGACGCCCGGCAGGACGCGCTTGGTGTCGGGGTGGTCGGCCGCGCCGAAGCGCAGCGGGTCGACGACGGCGACCGGGCGGGCGCCCATGGCGAGGATGTCGCGGACGATGCCGCCGATGCCGGTGGCCGCGCCCTGGTAGGGCTCGATGTACGACGGGTGGTTGTGCGACTCGACCTTGAAGGTGACCGCGTAGCCCTGGCCGACGTCGACGACTCCGGCGTTCTCGCCGATGCCGACGAGCATGGCGTCGTTCTGCGGGACCTTCTCGCCGAACTGCTTCAGGTGGACCTTGCTGCTCTTGTACGAGCAGTGCTCGGACCACATGACGGAGTACATGGCGAGCTCGGCGCCGGTGGGACGGCGGTCGAGGATCTCGCGGATCCGGGCGTACTCGTCCTCCTTGAGGCCGAGTTCCTTCCAGGGCTGGGAGGCGTCCGGGGTCTCGGTGGCGTTCTTGACGGTGTCGAGGCTCATGCGCTGACCAGCTTCTTCAGGACCGAGGTGAAGAACGGGAGGCCGTCGGTGCGGCCCGTCCCGATCAGCGGCTCGACCGCGTGCTCGGGGTGCGGCATGAGGCCGACGACGTTGCCCGCGGCGTTGGTGATGCCGGCGATGTCGCGCAGCGAGCCGTTCGGGTTGACGTCCAGGTACCGGAAGGCCACGCGGCCTTCGGCTTCCAGTTCGTCGAGCACCCGCTCGTCGGCCACGTAGCGGCCGTCCATGTTCTTGAGCGGTACGGAGATCTCCTCGCCGGCGGTGTAGTCGCCGGTCCAGGCCGTCTCCGTGTTCTCCACGCGCAGCTTCTGGTCGCGGCAGATGAAGTGCAGGTGGTTGTTGCGGAGCATCGCCCCCGGCAGCAGGTGGGCCTCGGTGAGGATCTGGAAGCCGTTGCAGATGCCGAGGACGGGCATACCGCCCTTGGCCTGCTCGATGATGCTCTCCATCACCGGCGAGAAGCGGGAGATGGCTCCGGCGCGCAGGTAGTCCCCGTAGGAGAAGCCGCCCGCGAGGACGACCGCGTCGACCTGGTGCAGGTCCTTGTCGCGGTGCCAGAGCGATACGGGCTCGGCTCCCGCGAGGCGCACGGCGCGCAGCGAGTCACGGTCGTCGAGCGTTCCGGGGAACGTGACGACTCCGATGCGAGTGGTCACCGTCAGGCCTCGACCTTCACGGTGAAGTCTTCGATGACGGTGTTGGCGAGGAAGGTTTCGGCCATCTTGTGGATGCGGTCGAGGGCGGCCTGGTCGACCGGTCCCTCCACCTCCAGTTCGAAGCGCTTCCCCTGGCGAACGTCGGCGATCCCTTCGAAGCCCAGGCGCGGCAGTGCACGCTGCACCGCCTGGCCCTGGGGGTCGAGGATCTCCGGCTTGAGCATGACGTCGACTACGACGCGTGCCACTGGCACTCCCGATGAGGTGGTTGGTGCGAAGGCGGTTCCCTCAGCGTACCTGGAGGAAATTTCTACGCGGGTAGATATCTCTCTTGTATGATCCTCCACGCCGTTTCGGCTTCACCAACGCTTCGCAAAATCCGCCGGAAAACCACGCGCCCGGCATTGCGGCGGGACACGCGGAGACAATTAACTGGGCTTCGCAATGCAATGAGAATCGGGGTACAAAGGATTCCTCCGTTGCACCGGCATTTTTCGGTGCACGGCGACGCCAGAAAGATGCATTCCTCCGAAACATCCACACAGGCGACATCACCGCTCCGTCCGCGCACGTCAGCGGGGAGCGGCGTCGCACGAAGGGACCGATATCCGTGGCGCAGCGCGTAGTAGTCACGATCTCCGACGACATCGATGGCGGAGATGCATCGGAAACGGTCGTCTTCGGGCTGGACGGTAAGTCGTACGAGATCGACCTCAATGTGGCCAACGCAAAGAAACTGCGGAAGAGCCTCGCCCCCTTCGTGGCCGCCGGCCGCCGGCAGGCCCGCTCCGGGAAGACCTTCAAGCACACCGCCATCGCCCCCGACCCGGCGGTCGTCCGGGCCTGGGCCCGCTCCAACCACCTCGACGTCCCGCCGCGCGGACGCATCCCCAAGAAGGTCTACGAGGAGTACAACGCCGCTCACTGAGAGCCGATTTGCCATCCACCCCTACGGATCCGCTAGTGTGTGGATCACGCCAAGGGGCGAGGCCACAGGTCAGACCCCGAAGTCGTGCGGGTGTAGTTCAGTAGCAGAACATCCCCCTTCCAGGGGGAAGGCGCAGTGTGCGATCCCTGTCACCCGCTCTGCTCGCTTTACCGACCACGGTTGTGGATCAGGTAGAGTGATGCACGCATCGCACGGCAGTTTTGTCGTGGGAAGCATGCGGACGTAGCTCAGTTGGTAGAGCACCACCTTGCCAAGGTGGATGTCGCGCGTTCGAGTCGCGTCGTCCGCTCAGCGTATGAAGGCCCCGGTCATTGACCGGGGCCTTTGTCGTATGCCCGTCCGTCTCTCCATCCGTCTGTCCGTCCATCTGCCTGTCCATCTGCCCGTCCCGTTATCGGAGATCCATGACAGGTGTCATGGCCCGCAGGGCCCGGGGGCCGCGAGACTGGGGCCATGAAACTCAGCGGCTGGTGGAAGAACCGCAGCAGCGCGGGGAAGGTCGAGCTGTACACGCGCTGGTCGTTCCACTTCTTCGTGGTCCTCGAGATCGTGTCGGTCGGACTGGCCGCGCTGGGATCGATGACCGGGAAGACCGCCCCGGCCCTCGCGATCACGCTCCTCCTGACGGTGTGCGCGCAGTCCGTGCTCGTCGGCTTCCTCTCCTCCCGGTCGATCGACTGGATCCTGGGGCGGCGCGAGCGCCCGGTGCGGCTCGCGGTCGCCGTCACCGCCGTGACCGCCGCCGCCGCCCTGGGCGTCCTCGGCCTGCGCGCGGCGGACCTCATCGACAGCCCGTCCGTGGCCCCGACCCTGGTCGCCGGCATGACCTGCTTCGCCGGCGGCACGCTCGTCCTGTGCCTGCGCGAGGTCCGGCACATGCGCTACGTGGCTCCGGCGACGGCCGCCTTCGTCGGCCTGTCGTCCCTCGCCCTCGGCATCTCGCCGGGCGAGTCCGCCGGTCTGGCCGTCGGGGTGCTGCTGACCAGTGCTTTCCTCTGCTTCGCCTGCGGGTTCTCCGGCTGGCTGCTCGACACCGTGTACGAGCTGGACCGGGCCCGCGAGGTCCAGGCGCAGCTCGCGGTTGCCGAGGAGCGGCTGCGGTTCGGCCGGGACCTGCACGACGTGATGGGCCGCAATCTGGCGGTGATCGCCCTCAAGAGCGAGCTGGCCGTGCAGCTCGCGCGGCGCGAACGCCCCGAAGCCGTCGACCAGATGATCGAGGTGCAGCGGATCGCCCGGGAGTCCCAGAAGGAGGTCCGCGACGTGGTCCGCGGCTACCGGGAGGCGAACCTCGCGGTGGAGCTCGAGGGTGCGCGCGGGGTGCTGCACGCGGCCGGGATGGACTGCCTGGTCGAGTACGAACAGGGCCGCGAGCTGCCCGCCGAGGCCCAGTCGGCGCTCGGCTGGGTGGTGCGCGAGGCCACGACGAACGTGCTACGGCACGGCGACGCCCGCAGCTGCGTGATCCGGCTGACAGCGGGCCCCTCGGGCGCGCTCACGCTGGTGGTGGAGAACGACGGGGCCCCCAAGACCCCGGCCGGGCCGCCGGGCTCGGGGCTCGCGGGCCTGCGGGAACGGCTCGCGGTGCTGAACGGCACGCTGGAGGCCGGTCCGGTGGACGGTGGCCGGTTCCGGCTGCGGGCGCAGATTCCCGGCCCGGCGGCCGGGCCGATCCGAGAACTGGAGGCGCGGGCATGAGCCCCGTACGCGTACTGCTGGCCGACGACGAGCACCTGATCCGGGGCGCGCTCGCCGCGCTGCTGGGACTGGAGGACGACCTGCTGGTCGTCGCGGAGGCCGCCTCGGGGCCGGAGGCGCTCGCGATGGCGCGGGCCCACCGGCCGGACGTGGCGGTGCTGGACCTGCAGATGCCGGGGGCCGATGGTGTGAGCGTGGCCACATCCCTGCGGGCCGAACTCCCCGACTGCAAGACCATGATCGTGACCAGCCACGGCCGGCCCGGGCACCTCAAGCGCGCCCTCGCCGCGGGCGTACGGGCCTTCGCGCCGAAGACCGTCTCGGCGCAGCGGCTGGCCGAGCTGATCCGGACCGTGCACGCCGGGGGCCGTTATGTGGACCCGGAGTTGGCTGCCGACGCGATCAGCGCGGGCGACTCCCCGCTGACCGCCCGCGAGGCCGAGGTGCTGGAACTGGCCGGGGACGGGGCGCCGATCGCGGAGATCGCGGAGCGGGCCTCGCTGTCCCCGGGGACGGTACGGAACTACCTGTCCTCGGCGGCGACGAAGCTGGGCGCCGAGAACCGGCACACGGCGGTGCGTCTCGCACGGGCCCGGGGTTGGGTATAGTAGTTCTCGCGCCAAGGCGCACCTGCGGACATAGCTCAGTTGGTAGAGCACCACCTTGCCAAGGTGGATGTCGCGCGTTCGAGTCGCGTTGTCCGCTCAGCAGTGAAGAAGCCCCGGTCCTCGGACCGGGGCTTCTTTCATGTCCGGGGCGGGTTCCGGCCCGGCGAAGGGGCCCCGTTTCCGGGGCCCCTTCGCCGGGTGCGGACTCAGGCCCAGGTCTGGCCGGTGAGGCGCTCGTAGGCCTCGACGTAGCGGGAGCGGGTCTGTTCCACGACCTCCTGCGGGAGGGCGGGCGGCGGGAGTTCGCCCTTGGAGTCCCAGCCGGAGGCGGGGGAGGACAGCCAGTCGCGGACGTACTGCTTGTCGAAGGACGGCTGGCTGTGGCCCGGCTCCCACAGGTCGGCGGGCCAGAAACGGGAGGAGTCCGGGGTCAGCACCTCGTCGGCGGCGACCAGGTTGCCGTCCTTGTCGAAGCCGAACTCGAACTTGGTGTCCGCCAGGATGATCCCGCGGTCGCGGGCGATGTCCCGGGCCCGGCCGTAGACGGCGAGGGTGGTCTGGCGCAGCAGGGCGGCCGTTTCGGCGCCCTGGGTGCGCGCGACCTCCTCGTAGGAGACGTTCTCGTCGTGCTCCCCGACCTCGGCCTTGGCGGCCGGGGTGAAGATCGGGCCGGGCAGCTCGGAGCCGTCGACCAGGCCCTCGGGCAGGCCCAGTCCGCAGACCGTACGGGTCTTCTCGTACTCGGCGAGGCCCGAGCCGGTCAGGTAGCCGCGGGCCACGCACTCGACGGGGACCATGTCGAGGTTCCGGCAGACCAGGGCACGGCCGGCCCAGTCGGCGGGGGCGCCGGCGGGCAGCTCGGTGCTGATGACGTGGTTCGGGACGAGGTCCGCGAGCTGGTCGAACCACCACAGGGAGAGCTGGGTCAGGATCCGGCCCTTGTCCGGGATCTCGGTGGGCAGCACCCAGTCGGCGGCGGAGATGCGGTCACTGGCGACCATGACGAGGTTCCCGTCCTCGTCGCGGTAGAGGTCGCGGACCTTGCCGGTGTGGAGGTGGACGAGGCCGGGCACCTGGACCGGCTCGGGCTTTTCGACGAATCCGGGCACGGAGTCTCCCTGTGGTTCTGTACGAGCGCGCGGCCCATTCTCCCGCACCTGCGCACGAGCGTGGACAACGGGTCCGACGGCCCCGAGGTCAGTCCCTCTTGCAGATGCGGTCGAGGAGGTTGGCGGTGGCCCGCTGGACCCGCTCGTCCACGTGCCCGGGGCGGTCGAGGGCCGGGGACCAGGCGAAGGTTCCGGACGCGAAGACGAGCGCGCCGCTGGGAGCCCGGTAGAGGGAGGTCTCCTGGTGGCGGCGGTGGCCCTCGCCGTCCTCGTACGGGGAGTGCGCGAGCAGGATCCGGCTCTGGTGCTCGGGGAGCTGCGTGCGCGGGAAGTACCGGTCGGCCTCGCCCGCGACCAGGCCGGGCAGTTCGTCGTTCTCGGCGGCTCCGGTGGAGTCCCAGAGCCAGTGCGTGGCATTGCGCACGATGAGCGGCGCGGGCTCGGGGACCCGTCCCGCGTACTGGATGCCGAGCAGTTGCTGCTCCGGGCGGTCCACCTCGCGCCAGAGGCTGGGGCGGCCCGGGCCGCGGCGTTTTCGGCAGGTGAGCAGCCGGTCGTCGACCCCGGAGGGCGAGGGGGAGAGCTCGACCTGCCAGTACATGGTGTTGGCGGAGAGGAAGACGAGCGAGGTGCCGTGGTCGCGGGCGCGCTCGACGGTACGGCGCATGGGGCCGGACCAGTACTCGTCGTGGCCGGGGAAGACCAGGCCGCGGTAGCGGGTGGGGTCGACGCGGCCGGCGTGCAGGTCGCGGGCGTCGGCGTAGGCGAGGTCGTAGCCGTAGCGCTCGGCCCAGCGGATGAAGTCGTAGGCGTGTCCCACGTGCAGGGGCAGGCCCGCGCCGGCGTAGGGGCGGTCGAAGGAGACGGTGATGGCGGCGTCGCGCTCGCCGAGCAGCCGGCCCTCCTCGTCCCAGGCGTGGTAGAGGCTCGCGCCCGTTCTGCCGTCCTCCGGGTAGAGGTTGTAGGCCTGCCAGGTGATGTCGGGCAGCAGGAGCAGCAGATCGGCCGGGTGGTCGTCGCGCACCGTGAAGGGGATGTGCGAGCGGTATCCGTCGGCGGTCGTCAGGACCGCCACATAGGCGCCGACGCTCCAGTACGAGGGGACCTGGAGCCGCCAGGAGAGCCACCAGTGGTGGCAGGAGACGGTGCGGTCGGCGGTCAGGGGTGCGGGCTGGACGATGCCGGAGAGCCGGGGACTGGTGGTGATCTTGGAGGCTCCGTCGCCGCCGTAGTGCCCGATCCGGTAGACGTCCACGGAGAACTGCTGGGGCGGATCCACGGTGATGTGGAAGTCGATGGCCTCACCGGGCGCGACGGCTCCGGTGGAGGCGAAGCCCTTGATCTGCCGGTGGACGTCGTCGGCGGTGCGGGGGCCGCCCGCGCCGCGGGCGCGGGGGATCTGCTGCCCCGGGCCGGCGGCCACGGCCGGGTCCACGTACCAGGGCACGACCTGGCCGTTGTCGTCGTAGTAGAGCTCGCTCCCCCGGAACCACGGCAGGGGGCCCTGGCCGAAGGGATCGGTCACCGCGTGCGCGAGCGCACCTGACTCCCAACGCCGGATCTGCTCCGCACCCATACCGCTGCTCCCCTCCCTCGCTCCCCCGAATGCCGCGACCGATCCCCAGCACATCACATAACGCACGCACTCCGTCACCGTTCGTCGCGAAAAGTTCAACGGGGATCCCGCGCGCGCCCGGTCCTGGGGCTCGGGGGGCCTGAGAGGCCACAGCGACCGCCTAGACCAGGCGGACCGGCTTCTCGGGGCGTACGCCGACCTCTGTGAGCCAGTCCCGGAGCGGGCCGGGGTCCCGGTCCTCCACGAGCGACAGCACCGGTCCGGCGAGGTCGGCCCGCCGCACTCCGGCGACCAGCAGGACGGGACCGTCCAGCCAGTCCAGGCCGGGCTCGCCCCCGGCGGAGTCGACGGCTGCGCAGCACACCAGCGCCACGACGTGGTCCGCCAGCAGATCCCGACCGCTGCGCGGAGCCTCCAGCGGGAACAGCGGCAGGGCGTCGGCCCCGTGGCCCGCGGCGGCGGCCGGGGCCGGCACCGACTCCCGCGCCAGGTCACCGCTCAGCCGGCCCGCCAGGGCGTCGGCATCGGCGTCCGCGAGGTAGGTCAGCACACGCTCCACCGTGGACGCGGCGGGCACCGACGAAGCCGACAGCGCGTCCAGCGCGGCCAGCAGGCGGGCCGCCTCCGTGCGCCACTTGCGGTCGACGACCTCCTCCGGATACGCCGCCCAGTCCACCGGCGACCAGTCCGGACCGGCCTCGGCCGGTCCGCCGTGGAACAGCCGTGCCGCCAGCAGCGAGGTGGCCTCGTCCACGGCTCCGGGCTGGTCCAGCAGGTCGCACGCCGGGCGCTCGCCCAGCCGCGAGGTGTACCCGTCGGCCAGCCGGTCGCGCCGGGACAGCTCGGTCAGCGCGGAGACGACGCCCGCGTCCAGGTGCGCGGGCCAGCGGCCCATCCGCCAGGCGGGCAGCGCGACGCGGGTCAGCAGCCGGTCCCAGCCGGCGTACGCCAGCCCGACCTGCTCCTGGGCGACGATGCGCAGCGCGTAGTCCACACCCTGTGCACGGTCCGAGGCGGCGGCGGCCACCCCGCGCTCCATCTCGGCGGCGTCCACCCTGCACAGCCGCAGCAGCAGCCGGGCGGGGGCGGCGATCCAGCCGAGGAAGCGCCGTCCACCCACGTCCACGGCGGCGTCGAGGCCCCGTACGAATCCGCGCGCGTCGGCTATGTCCGGGTGCGCGGAGGGACCCGTACCGGCGACGACGGGCGCGAGGACGGCCCGCAGCTCGGCGACCCTCATCCACCACAGGAACGGCGAGCCGATCACCAGCACCGGGGCGGCGCCGGGCTCGGACTCCGGGCCGCCGGCTCCGGCGGCCCCACCTGATATCTGCGTGCGGCCGCGGGCACGGCGGTGCGCCGCGTGCGTGCGGTCCTCCAGCCAGCTGTCGCAGTCGGGCGTCAGGGCTATCGCGGAGGGCGCCGGAACGTCCATGCGGTCCGCCAGGTCCCGCACGAGCCGGTAGAGATCGGGGGCGGCGGCCTCCGACAGGGGCACGGTCGGGGTCATGGCGGGGCTCGCCCGCAGCACGACGGCGGCGAAGATCCCGCCGACGAGCAGGACGAACGCGGCGACGGCGCACACGGCGAGGGTCACGGCCGGCCAGGGGTCACCGACGAGCCGACCCGTCGTACGGGCGCTCACCAGCACCACGGCCAGCGCGGCGGGCAGCAGCCCGACGGCCAGTGCCCTGCTGCGCACACGCAGCACGGCCAAGGCACGGGAACGCGCGGACGGCGTACCCACTTCAGCGATCGAACCGGTTCCGGACACGGCCGGACCTCACCCCCTCTGCCATGCGACGGCGTTGCTCACTCCCCCACTGTGACACCAGCCACTGACATCGCAATGCCGGTGGGCCATGTGCCGGAATGAGAGCCGGAATGCTTGCGCCGCACCATAGTTGGGGCGGAGGCGGCCGTCAGGCAGACCGGGGGACGATCACCCGATGGAATGGCTTTGGGTAAAGCTGGGTGCGTTCGAACGCGGCTGGATGCACTCGCACGCGAGCATGCGCGCGGGCCCGGCCGCACCGAGTGCGCACCGGGCCCGCTTCCGTGGAATCCCGCTGAACGCCGCCTGTCAGCGGGCTTCTGCGGCCTTCTCCGCGATGTCCGTGCGGTACTGCGAGCCGTCGAGCCCGATCCGCGCGACCGCCTTATACGCCCTGTCCCGGGCCTCCGCCAGATCGGAACCGGTCGCCGTCACCGACAGCACGCGTCCGCCCGCGCTGACGACCGCGTCGCCCTCGCTGCGCGTCCCCGCGTGCAGGACGTACGCGTGCGGGGCGTCCAGCTCGGCCACCTCGGCCAGGCCCGTGATGGGGTCCCCGGTGCGCGGGGTCTCCGGGTAGTTGTGGGAGGCGATGACCACGGTGACGGCCGCGTCCTCGCGCCAGCTGAGCGGGGGCAGGGAGTCCAGGGTGCCGTTGGCGGAGCCCAGCAGCACGCTCGCGAGCGGGGTGCGCAGCCGCGCCAGGACCACCTGGGTCTCGGGGTCGCCGAAGCGGGCGTTGAACTCGATGACCCGGGTCCCGCGCGAGGTGATCGCGAGGCCCGCGTAGAGCAGCCCGGAGAAGGGGGTGCCGCGGTGGCGCAGCTCGTCCACGGTGGGCTGCAGGACGGAGGCCATGACCTCGTCCACGAGCTTCGGGTCGGCCCAGGGGAGCGGGGAGTACGCGCCCATGCCGCCGGTGTTGGGACCCGCGTCGCCGTCGAGCGCGCGCTTGAAGTCCTGCGCGGGCTGGAGCGGCAGCACGGTGACGCCGTCGGTGATGGCGAAGAGGGAGACCTCGGGGCCGTCGAGGAACTCCTCGATGACCACCCGGTCGCAGCCCAGCGCATGGGCGCGGGCGGCGGCCCGGTCGTCGGTGACCACGACGCCCTTGCCGGCGGCGAGGCCGTCGTCCTTGACCACGTACGGGGCGCCGAAGGCATCGAGGGCCTCGTCCACCTCTTCCGGGGTGGTGCACACGTAGCTGCGGGCCGTCGGGACGCCGGCCGCGGCCATCACGTCCTTGGCGAAGGCCTTGGAACCCTCCAGCTGCGCGGCTTCGCCGGACGGGCCGAAGACGGGGATGCCGACCGCGCGCACGGCGTCGGCGACCCCGGCGACGAGCGGGGCCTCCGGGCCGACGACGACCAGGTCTGCGCGGAGCTCGGTGGCGAGGCGGGCGACGGCTTCGCCGTCGAGCGGGTCGACGGGGCGGAGCTCGGCCACCTCGGCGATGCCGGCGTTGCCGGGAGCGCAGTACAGCGCGTTGACGTCGGAATCGAGGGACAGAGAGCGGCACAGGGCATGTTCGCGGGCGCCGCCGCCGATGACGAGGACCTTCACGCGATGAAGACTAGCCCGGGTTCCCGGGTGCCCTTCGTGCGGGCACCCAAGTCAGACCCCTTATTCGTTCGTATATTCCTCTACAACGGTGGCCCCGAGCTCGCGCACGATCAGGTCGTGTCCGCTGAGCGCGGTGTCGACGAGGTCGGGGTCGTCGGCCTCCGCTACGTCGTCCTCGGGGGCGACGGGCGGAGGCGCCTGGTGGGTCGGCTGCTGGTGCTGCTGGGACTGGGACTGCTGCTGTGGGTACGACTGCTGCGGCTGCTGGGACTGCTGCGGTTGCTGCGGCTGCTGTTGGTAGGGCTGCTGGGGCTGCTGCGACTGCTGCGGGGCCTGCTGGGCCGGCGGCTGGTTGTAGGCGGGCGCGGGCGGAGCGCCGTAGGAGGACGCGGATACGGGGGCCACGGGCTGGGCGCCCCCGCCGACCACGGCCTCGATCTTCCAGGTGACCTGGAACTGCTCGGCGAGCACCGCCTTGAGGACGTCCTCGCTGCCGCTGCTCGCGAAGTTGTCGCGGGCTCCGGCGTTCGGGAAGCCGAGCTGGAGGGTGGTGCCGTCGAAGCCGGCGACCTGGGCGTTCTGGCTGAGCAGGATCCAGGTGAAGCGGCGGCGGTTCTTGACCGCGTCCAGGACGGCCGGCCACATGGCCTGGATCTGCCCGGCGCCGGCGGCCATGCCGGGAGCCGGGGCGGCGGGCGCCGCCGGTCCGGAGGCCTGGGCGGCCTGGGCGGGGGCCGCCGGGGGAGCCGCGGGGGCGGCCGGGGCGCCGGGGGTGGCCGCGCCGGGCCAGGC
>NZ_JBHWMB010000035.1:0-90089 GCF_042730015.1 Streptomyces sp. NPDC059957
GCCTGTGGTGTGTCTGCTTTGTTTTCTCGTGGTGGTGGTGGGCTCGCTCTCCGTCCCCCGCAGGTACGCTCCCCCCCCCCCCCCAGGCCCTAGCAGCGGTTGAGCGATTCGTCGGGCGTCGCGTTGAGGTTGTCCATGGAGGTCCAGCCCTTGACGTTGGTGCCTGCGACTCGCCCGTAGACCCACTGGTTGCCGTAGGAGTTGTAGACGTAGCACCAGATGTAGAACCCGTCGTACTCCGACATCTGCGCCACGTTGCCGCACTCGGCGGCGGCGGCCGTCTTGAGGTTCACGGACTTGGTGAAGAAGCCGCTGGCGCTGGAGTTGTTGGTCACAGACCGCTGGTCGCAGGGCCCGGCGGCCTGTGCGGAGGCGGCTCCGGCGGTGAGGCTGAGGCCGGCGAACAGGGCGGTGGCGGCGGCGAGGGTGGCGCCGCGTCGCCCGGTCTTCGTCCTGGCCGTACCGGCGGCGGGCATGCGTGAGCTCGACATGTGGTGTCCCTGGGGTGGGTGCGTGATACGGGGCTTGTCCGCGGTGCCCATGGGCGCGGGGAGCGCGGGGCCACCGGGGCTCAGGCAGTACGGGTGCCGGCCGGAGGTGGGGCGTGCGAAGCCTGCGGGGGTCGTCCGCTCGACCGCAGTCAGTCAGTCAGTCAGTCAGTCCCAGATGAGGCCGAAGAAGCTGAAGAACATGCCGGTTCACTTCCTCTCACGTCCGGTGGGCGGTGTTTTGTTTGCGGTGCTTTGCCCCGGTGTTCTCCGGGTGCAACAGAAGCATCGCCGCTGTCCGCCGCTCCCCGGAAGGTGTTCGGGGTGAGCGCAAGTGGCCCTGAACGCTTCCTGTCACGGACTCGGGTTCCGCGCAGTCGGCCCGACAGCGCTGGCGTGGCACGGCCGGGCCGCGCTCCCCTTCGAGCAGCACCCGCCTTCGGCGTGGAGGGGGACATGCCCAGCCCCGGGTGCGGTTCACCTCCCGGAAGGTCAGGGCCTGTGCCCGCTGCAAGGCCTGGCCGGTGTCGTTGTGGAGGTCGACGTACTCGGCGTCCAGATTGCTGTTGGTCCAGGGCAGATCCGCGCCCGGACCATCGAACTGCAGCGCGCCGAAATGCAGGCCGGCCTGATGCGCAGCGGCACCTGCGGTACCGGCCTGCGAAATGATGAGCATCGGGTGCATGCCGCCGTACCGGCGAACAAAGCCCCCTTCTACACGTGCATCCCCTGCTGTTGCGGCAGTGCGTCGCCACGCCATTGACCAATCCGTCAGCAGCGGGCGACACGGGCACCCCTGCCACCGGGCTCCGGAATGCGGTGCGGTATTCCGCTACAGGTTGGGGACTTCGGCGGCGCCGCCCGCCTGGACGGCTTCGAGACGCGTTGTGGAACGCGGCGAGGCCTTGACGGTGATCCCGTCGTAGACCGAGATCCATATACCCGAGACGGCCTTGCACCCGCTGAAGGTCGCCGCCGTCGTCGACAGACCCGGAAGCTCCCGGACCCGGGCGCACGCTGGGCGGGGCCGGGCGCCGGGCGCTTCGGGTACTCGGCCTGTACTGCGGGGCGGCCTTCACGGCGGCGGCGGTGGCGTCACTGCTTGGCTTCGCTCCGGCGCGGGCAGAGTTGCTCACGGAGTGTCTGGCCGGTGCCCTCCTGTTGGAGCCGTGCGGGGCGGACACGTACCGCTTCCACTCGCTGCTCCGACCCTTCGCGTGCGAACGCATGGAGGTGGAGCAGGAGATGGCCGTTCCGCAGCAGTGCGGACATCGGACCGTGGGGCGCTCCGTCGATCCCGTGGAGGACGGGGTGGTCGCGGGCCAGGGCCGGCGCCGACCCGCCTCGCGGGCGTCAGGGTGCGGGGGTGAGGGCGGCCACGATCTCGTCGTCTTCGTGGTCGCCGGTGGGCTTGAAGCCGAGGGAGTCGTAGAGGCGGGCGGCGGGGGTGTTGTCGGGGTGATAGGAGAGGCGGATCTCCCGGCAGTCCGGGAGTGCGCCGAGGCGGTGGATCAGGGCGCGCATGGTGGCGTGGCCGACGCCCTTTGCCTGCTCGGCGGCGTTGACGATCATGCCGCCGATCCAGTGGGTGCCGTCCTCGTCGTCGAAGGCCCACATGACGTGGCCGACGATCTCGTCGCCGGCACGGACCGCGAGGGAGTTCCAGAGCCCGCCGCGCATGGAGAGCAGCAGATAGCGGGCTCCGAGGGCAGCGACGAAGCGGCGCTGGTCGTCGGCGGGCGCCACGTCGGCGACGTCGCGCCAGTTGTCGTCGGTGATTTCCTCCAGCACCACGCGTCGGTCGGTGCGGTCGGTGATTTCCAGCGTCATGGGAGTCGATCTTCCGTTCGGTGTGGTCATATCCAGCCGCGGCGAACGGCTTCGGCGCCCGCCTGGAACCTGCTCTGTGCGTTGAGTCTCTTCATGAGATCGGCCATGGTGCGGCGCAGCGTGCGGATCGAGACGCCCATCTTCCGGCTGATCCCCTCGTCGGTGAGGCCGTCCTCCAGCATGGTCAGCAGGGCCAGGTCGCGGTCGCTCGGCCCGTCGAGCGAAGGCACCGAGGGGGCGGCCAGCGGGTCGGCGCGGCTCCACACGTGCTCGAACAGCTCGCCGAGGGCCGCGACGATGCTCTGGTAGCGGATGACGAACGCGCCCTGCCCACTCTCGTCGACGTTGACGGGGATGACGGCCGCGGACCGGTCGCAGAGGATCATCCGCATGGGCAGGGACGGCACGGTCCGGGTCTCGCCGCCCCGGGAACCGAGCCAGTCCGCGTACTCCACCGTCGCGCAGTCGTTGCGGACGCTGTCCAGGTAGAGGCTGCGCATCCGCACGCCCCGGGACAAATTCTGCGCGTCCAGGGGCCGGCAGGCCTCCAGCGCGGCGGCGCTGAGGGCGCCGCCCGGCATGAACGAGCGGACCTCGGTCGTGGCCTGCTGCGAGAGTTCCGTGAGTCTGATCCGGACCGCCTCGACGCCGACCAGCCGCTCGATGCCGTCGCCGTCGTGCTGGGGGCCCAGGGTCGCGTACTCGGCGGCCAAGGCCGCCACGGCGGCGCGGTCCCGGGACAGTGAGGCCCGCTGCTCGTCGAGTTCGGCTCCGCGCCGTTCCAGGAGCGGGTAGATGCCTACCTGGGGGTTGGCGGGGATGAAGTGCGAGCTGCCCTCGACACTGTGCAGGAGCGAGAGGTCGGTGAGCTGGTCGAGCGCGCTGCGCGTCTCCTCGACGAGCAGGCCGACCTCTCGTGCGATTCCGTCCAGGTCGCTGTCCGGTTTCAGCAGCAGTGCTCGGTACACGTCGTGCGCCTGCCTGCTCAGCCCAACACTTTCCAGCATCAGCCATCTCCCCCCGACCGCCCGGTCGGCCGATCGAGACGGGTAGTCCGAATTCAGCCAATGGGCGGGAGCGTTTTGCCCTCAGGTCTGGGTGGAGGGCAAGAGCTTGGTCCACATGTTGATCACGGGGAGCATACACGCACGTCAGCCACGGGTGAAGCGTCAAACCGGTGGCCTCAATTCCGCATGGATCGGCCTGAGGAGAGTGAGGGGCACCCCAAGATGCCCCTTCGATTTGAAGAGGCATCTTGAGATTTCTGCATTTATTCAAAGTTGAGCATCACATTTTGTTGAACTTCAAAATTTCTGCATTGACTTGAATGTGGAGACCCGACATCATCTCGGCGTGCCGGCCCGACCCCCGGACCATGGTCAAGGCGCCCGTGGTGAGGCTCCGCCACCGGTCCTCCTCCCCCGGGCCGAGCTCCGACGGGTCGGCCGTGACGAGCACCAGGTCCGCGGCGACGGTCCCCGTGTGGACCAGAGCGTCCCAGTACCGGGTGTAGCGGACACGGCGGGCCGCGGCCATCTCCTGGATCCCGGGGGCGGAAAGCGCCTCCGCGAGCACCGGGTCCAGTTGCCGGAGCCCTTCCTCCATGTGGCGGCGGATCCGGTCGGCCAACGGCTCCTCCTCCGGCCCGTCCCCGCCGACCTCGGCGTCCGTGGAGGGCTCCCCGGTCAGCGGCGCGCTGTCGAACAGCACGATCCGCTCGACCTCGCGGCCCCGCCGCTCCAGTTCGCGGGCCACCTCGAACGCGAGGTTGCCTCCGGCCGAGTAGCCGGCGAGCCGCAGCGGCCCGGCCGGCGCCTCCCGCTCCACCAGGTCCGCGTACAGCCCGATCCGGTGCTCCTCCTCGACGAAGTCGAACGCGTACACGGACTGTTCGGGCAGCAGTTCGGCGAGCGGCAGGTAGACCAGACCCCAGCCCGCGATCGGCGGGAAGAGGAACAGCTTGTCCTCCCGCTCCACCCGGCCCAGCCGGGTCATCACGTGCCGGCCCGGCGCCGTGCCGGCCGTCGTGTCGGCCCGGTCCACCAGCGCGGCGATCTCCCTTACGGTGGGCCCCTGGAAAACTCCTGCCAGGGGCAGCTGTACGTCGGCGCGCTGCTGGATGAGGGCGAGCAGGGTGACGACCTTCAGGGAGTGGCCGCCCAGGGCGAAGAAGTCGGCCGCGGCGTCCACCGGGCCGGCGCCCAGCACCTCCGCGAACAGCTCCGCCACCATCTCCTCGGTGGCGCCGGAGAGCGGGACCTCGCAGGCCCGGGTGTCGGAGGCAGCCGGAGCGGGGAGCGCCTTGCGGTCGATCTTCCCGTTCGGGGTGACCGGGATCCGGTCGAGCGGCACGATCACGGCGGGCACCATGTAGGAGGGGATCCGGCCGGTCAGCCGGTCGCGGACGGCGGCGGCCCACGCGGCCGGGTCGTCTTGCGGGCGGGCCGGCACCGCGTAGGCGACGAGGCGCGGCCCGCTGCCGGTGTCGTCCCGCACGATCACGGCGTTCATCGCCACCTCGGTGTCGGCCGCCAGCGCCTCTTCCACCTCGCCCAGTTCGATGCGGTGGCCGCGGATCTTGACCTGGTGGTCCTTGCGTCCGAGGAACTCCAGGGTGCCGTCGGGCAGCCAGCGGCCGATGTCCCCGGTGCGGTAGAGGCGTCCGCCGACGAACGGGTCCTCGTGGAAGGCGGCGGCGGTTCGCTCGGGGTCGCCGATGTACCCGCGGCCCACGCAGGGGCCGGCCACGCAGATCTCGCCCTGGACGCCCCGCGGCGCGAGGGCCGCGCCGCCCGGGGTGTCGAGCGGGACGGTCGGGTCGACCACGTACAAGCGGGCGTTGCGGATCGGGCGCCCGATGGGGACGGAGCCCGCGCCGGGCGGTGTGGTGAGCAGCTGGTGGGTGATGTCGTCGGAGGCCTCGGTGGGCCCGTAGGCGTTGACCATGACGATGTCGGGGAACCTGGTGAGCCAGCGACGGGCCAGCGAGTGGGGCAGGGCCTCGCCGGTCGGGACGAGAGCGCGCAGTGCGGGCAGCGCGGCGGGCGCCCGGTCCAGCTGGTCCAGCATCACCTCCAGCATCGACGGGACGACCTCCAGGACGGTGGCCCGGCGGTCGGCGACGGTCGCCAGCAGGGCCCGGGGGTCGGCGGCGGTGCCGTCGTCGCAGATGAGGGTGCGGCCTCCGAGGATCAGTGCGCCGAACATCTGCCAGACGGAGATGTCGAAGCACTGCGAGGCGTTCTGCACGAGGACGGTGTCCTCGTCGAGGCCGAGGTCCTCCGCCTTGGCGAGCATGTGGTTGAGCATGCCGCGCTGTTCGACCATGGCGCCCTTGGGGCGGCCGGTGGAGCCGGAGGTGAACAGTACGTAGGCGAGGTCGTCCTGGGTGACGGCGGGGGCGGCGGTGACGGCGGGGACCGCGGAGGCCGGCTCCTGCCCGATGCCCGGGGCGGACCCGGTCAGCGGCAGCACGGTTCCGTCGAAACCGTCGCGGAGTTCGTCGGTGAGCAGGTGGGGTTCGGCGAGGAGGACGCGGCATCCTGCATCGGCGAGGATGCCCAGACTGCGGGCGGCCGGGTGGCGGGGGTCGAGCGGGATGTAGGCGCCGCCCGCCTTCCACGTGCCGAGGACGGCCTCGACGAGGAGGGGTCCGCGGTCGGCGAGGATGCCGACCAGCTGCTCGCGGTCGAGCCCTGCCGCGCCGGTCAGGGTGGCGGCGACGGCGCCGGCGGCGGCATCGAGTTCGCCGTAGGTCCGGCCGTCGGCGCCGCTCTCCAGCGCGGTCCGGTCGGGGGTGGCGGCGGCCACGGCTTCGATCCGCGACAGAACGGTCTGTCCGGCGGGAATCTCTTCCTGGCGGGCTCCGAGGCCGGCGGTCAGCTCGGCGCGCTCGGCGGCGCCGAGTACGTCGATGCGGGCCAGCGGCAGCCGCGGATCGCGGCCGATCTGGTCCAGGACGCCGTGGAACCGGTCGCACAGCGCCCGCGCGGTCTCCTCGCGGAAGAGGCGGGTCGCGAAGTCGAGGCGGCATTCGAGGAGGCCGTCCCGGGGGTGGGCGAACAGTTCCAGGTCGAACAGGCTGCGGCCGGTGTCGGTGTCGATCTGCCGCAGGACGGTCCCGCCGCCCGGGCCGTCCGGGCCGTCCAGTGCGGCCGGGCCGGTTTCGCCGCCGGCCATGTTCTGGAAGGCGAACATCACGTCGAAGAGCGGGTTGCGGCTGGGGTCACGCTCGACCTGGAGGCGGTCGACGAGTTCTTCGAACGGGTAGTCCTGGTGCTGAAGGGCCTCGGACGCGGCCGTCCGGACCCGGTCGAGCAGCGAGGTGAAGTCCTCGCCGGGCTCGACGGCCGCGCGCATCGGCAGGGTGTTGAGGAAGGGGCCGGCCATCGCCTCGGTGCCGGGGACGGTGCGGCCGGCGAAGGGGCTGCCCACGACGAGGTCGGTCTGTCCGGTGTGCCGCCACAGGGTGACGTAGAGCGCCGCCAGCAGTGTCGCGTACAGGGTGGTGCCGGCGTCGCGGGCGACCCGCTCCAGCCGGGCCGTCGTCGCGGGAGGCACGGTGAACCGTACCGAGGCGCCCTCGGTGGACTGGACGGGCGGCCGGGGGAAGTCGGCCGGCAGGTCCAGGTGCGGGGGCAGCTGGGCGAACCGGGACAGCCAGTACGTCTCGTGCTCCGCCAGGACGGCCCGGTACTGCTCGGTGCGCTCGTGGGCGGCCCAGTCGCGGTACTGGCGCGCCGGGGGCAGCTCCCGCCCCGCGTACAGGCCGAGGAACTCCGAGACCAGCAGCGCGAGGCCGACGCCGTCCGCCGCGATGTGGTGGATGTCGAAGACCAGCAGGTGGACCGGGCGGTCCGCGGGGGCGGTGCGGCGGACGACGGACATCCGCATGAGCGGGGCGCGGCCGAGGTCGAAGGGCCGTACGAAGGCGGCCAGGACCTGGTCGGCGGGGCGGTCGTCGGTGGTGAGGGCGATGTCGGCGCTCAGCACGTCCATCGGGTGGACAGCCTGGACCGGTTCGCCGTCCTCCACGTGCAGTGAGGTCCGGAGGATCTCGTGGCGTTCCAGCAGGCCCCGGTAGGCGGCGCGGACCCGGGCGACGTCGAGGTCGCCGGTGATCTCCATGGCGTGCGGGAGGTTGTAGTGGGTGCCGAGGGGGTCGAGTTCGTGCAGGACGAAGAAGCGGCGCTGGGCGGCCGAGGCCGGCTGGACCGGGTCGGCGGAGGCGTGAACGAGGGCGTGCGGTCCGGCGGCGGTGCGCGCGCCAACCGCTGCGGCCAGCGCGGCGGGGGTCGGGTGGTCGAAGACCTCGTGGAGCTCGACGGACAGGCCGGTGGCCTCGCGCAGGCCGGCCAGCAGGGTGACGGCGCGCAGGGAGTGCCCGCCGAGGGCGAAGAAGCTGTCGCGGATGCCTACCTCGGGGATGCCGAGCACGTCGCCGAACGCGGCGCAGATCGCGGCCTCCAGAGGCGTACGGGGGGCCTCGTAGGGCGTGTGGCCGGCGGTGGCCGTGCCCGAGGAGCGGGCGACCGCGGCCAGCAGATCGCGGGCGACGGGCAGGCGCAGGGGGTCGAGGTGTGCATGCGCCGGTCCGTCCGCGGACGGGGCTGGCAGGGCCTCGGGCCAGCGCGGTTCGGGCCGCGGGGTGCCGGGCGCCTGGGCGCCGGCTGGGCCGGTGGCGGGGAGCGGGGCCAGGTAGGACGGTCGTGCGGGGTCCTCGCCGTCGGGACCGGCGATCCGCAGGTGCAGGGGGCGGGGGCCGCCGGCGTCGAGGCGGGCGGCGAGGTCGGTGCCGCGGTGCGGCTGCGCCAGGAGCAGGGGGGCTGAGCCGGGGCGGCGCAGGGTGCGGGTCGCGGCGTCCTGCCCGTCGGGGTCGTGGGCCTCGGGCAGCAGGGGCCGGCCCGGCCGGTAGCCGAGGCGGCCGAAGAAGGCGGTGGCCTTGTCGAGGTCGGCGACGAGCAGGGTGATGCGGGCGGTGTCCTGTTCGGGGCCGGCAGCGGTGGCGGCGGCGGAGGTGGTGGCGGCGGCGGTCTCCAGGAGCTCGATGAGGCCGACGCCGGCGACGGACAGGAACTGCACGCGCCTGCCGCCGAACAGGACGGCGGGGGCGGGTTCTCCGACGGGGTCGAAGGAGATGCCGGCGGCCCGCCAGGCGGCCAGCGTCTCGTCCAGCGAGGGGACGCGGTAGCAGAGGTGGTAGGGGCGCTCGCCGAAGCGTTCCAGGATCGCGTGGCTGGGCGAGGTGGCGTCGACCGGGGCGACGAGTTCGACGGAGGGCCGGGCGGGGTGCGTCAGCATGCGCAGGTGTGAGCGCTGCGCCGGATCGTGGACGGTCTCGCCCGGTGTGTAGCCGAGGGCTGCGAGGGTGTCGGCCGGTGTCTGCGGGTCCGCGACGGCGACGCCGATGTGGTCGAAGGGCGGGTAGGCGGCCGCAGTGGTGTCGGGCACGGACGCGGCGGGTGCGGCCGGCAGTTCGCGGTGCAGGGTGACGAAACGGGGTGTGCGCGGCAGCTGCTCCACGGGCAGTTCCCACCGGGTCGCGCCGGCGTCGGTGGGGCTGAAGCCGTACCGGTCGAGGAAGGCACGGGCGGGTTCGTTGCGCTCCGTGGCGAGGAAGCGGGCGGCCAGGACGGTGGCGCCGTTCTCCTCGCAGACCGTCCGGAGACCGGCGAGGACCGCCTCCTCCACCGTGCGGCCGAGGACGCGGCAGCTGAGCAGGACGTTGTCCAGTTCCAGGACGGTGCCGCGGAGGGTGGACAGGACCACGCCGGTCAGGCCGTGATCGCCGAACCGGTCGCGGACGCGCAGGACGTGTGCGGCGGTCGCGAGGTCTTCCCGGCGTGCGGCGAGCTGGTCCGTGGTGAGCCGCAGTCCGCTCAGGTTGAACTGGTTGGTGCGGCGGGTCAGCTGGGCGGCACGGTCGTGTTCGCCGTCCGCGAGGGGGGTGAGGAACGCCTCCAGTTCCATGCCCGCCAGGAACGCCTCGACGGACGGGGCGGAGCCCTCGTTCTCACGGCGGGCTCGTTCGGCCTGGTAGCGGTCGGCCCGCTGCCGGTCGTCGTCGGTGACGACGGCGGTGTCGAACGCCCAGACGTGGTCGAGGAACAGCTCGTGCTCGTCGCGGTCCTCGGGCAGGTGCAGGGTGAGGACCTGCGGGAGGGCGGCCGTGACCTCGGCGCACTCGGCGCCGCTGTCGTCGAGGAAGACGAAGCTGTCGAGGCCCAGGCTCAGCTCGTCTGCGATGTCCCGCAGGTTCTGCGACTTGGCGGTCCAGTTGGCGCGTACGGCGGCGAAGTGGTGCCAGTCGAGCAGCATGCCGGGGTTGGTGTCGAAGACGGCGCGGGCGTCGGCCTCGGCGTTCTTGCTGACCAGGGCGAGCAGCATGCCTTCGGCGCGCTTGTCCAGCAGGAGCCGCTGGACTGCCGCCGCGGCCTCGTCGACCTCGACGCCGAGGGGGCCGTCCTCGCCGGCGACGCCGCGCCACAGGGTGTTGTCGGCGTCCACGGCGATGACCTTGAAGGGGGGCAGCAGGCCGGCCAGGAGGCGGCGGGCGACCTCGGTCGCGGCGACCGCGAAGAACTCCTCGGTGTAGGGGACGCGGCCGAGTGCGTACGCGGCGGGGTCCGCCCAGCGGGTCAGTCCGAAGCGGTCGGCGGCGGCCTGCAGGTCGACGGCGGTGATGCCCGGGAGCGCCGCGAGGTCGGTGCGCCAGCGTGCGGTCAGCTCGGCGACGGCCGCGGCGACGGGGTCGTCGGCGGGGACGGGAGCGACCGGGGGGACGGCGACGAGGCGGGGCGCGGTGGCGCGGCAGCCGCGGACGGCCGCGACGAGTTCGCTGTAGGTCCGCTCCAGGTGGGCGACGGCCGCGGCGGTGTCCGGGCCGGCGGACGAGCCGGCGGACGGGTCGGCTGCCGTGTCGGTCTTCGTGTCGGCGAGCCAGTCCTCGAAGCGGACGAGCAGCAGAGCGGGGTTGGCGGCCGCGTTCCAGTCGCTGGCGGGGTCCAGCAGGTGCTGGAAGACCTGGCCGTAGCCGGCGAAGCCGACACGGGCGTCGAAGCCGAACCGACGGCACCACCAGCTCAGCGGGCCGAGGAGCGGTTCCGCCGTGTAGGAGGCGACGACGGCGAGGCCGAGGGGGCGGCCGTGGATCCTTTCGCGGCGGGCGCTCAGGTCGTCGGTCTCCTGCGGGGTGGCCGGGGCGAGTTCGGGCAGGGGCGCGGCGGGGCGGGCGCCGGCCGCGGCGCACAGCTCGGTGAACCGGCGGCCGAACAGAGCGACGGTGTCCTCGTCGAACAGGGCGCGGCTTGCCTCGGCCTTGATCTGCAGGCCGCCGTCGGGCGTGGGGAACACGTCGAGCTTGAGATCGAGCTTGGCGGTGCCGTGGCGGACCTCGAGGGGGGTGAAGAGCAGGTTGCCGTGGCGGCCGGGGCCGTCGGCGCCGCGCTCTCCGTGGAAGATGAGCATGGTGTCGAAGAGGGGGTTGCGGCCGGTCCGGGCGGCGGCTCCGGCGAGTTCGACGATCTGCTCGAACGGCAGTTCCTGGTGGTCGTAGTCGGCGAGGACGGTCGTGCGGGTGCGGGTGAGGAGCCTGCGGAAATCGTCCTCGGGGGCGGTCGCGACGCGGACCGGGAGGAAGTTGGCGAACATGCCCACCGTGCGGTCCAGGTCGGGGTGGTGGCGGCCGGCGACGAGGGAGCCGACGACGACCTCGTCCTGGTCGGCCCAGCGGCCCAGGAGGGTGCCGAAGACCGCCAGCAGCGCCATGTTGAGGGTGGCTCCCTCGGCGCGGGCGTGGGCGGCGAGCGCGGCGGTGTCCGCCGGGGAGAGGCCGAAGGCGGTGGTGAAGCCCTCGGCGCCGGCCTGCTCGGAGCGCGGCCGGTCCAGGGGCAGGGTGAGCTGCGGCAGGTTGTCGACGCGGCGGGTCCAGTGCTCGCGCAGGGCGGCGTCGCGGTCGGCACCCCGGGAGATCTGCCAGTGGGCGTAGTCCTTGTACTGGGTGCGGACCGGGGGCAGTTCGGCCTGGTCGAGCAGGGCCATGAACTCCTCGACGAGGATCTGCAGTGAGGTGCCGTCCGCGGCGATGTGGTGGATGTCGAGGAAGAGGACGCCGGTCTCGGGGCCGGTGTGCACCCATCGGGCCCGGACGAGCGGTCCCTCGGCCAGGTCGAAGGGCTGCACGAGGGCGGTGAGCGTGTCGTCGAGCGTGGTCCCGGCGGTGGGGTCGGGGGTGTGCTCGGCGAAGTCGGCGGGCAGCGCGGCGTGGATGCGCTGGCGGACCTCGCCGGATGCGGGGTCGAAGCGGAAGGTGGTCCGCAGCGACTCGTGGCGGTCGACGAGGCGCTGGAGGGCGGTGCGCAGGGCGTCCGGGTCGGCGGGCCCGTCGACGCGCAGGGCCATGGGCATGTTGTAGCCGGTGCCTGCGCCGGACGCGTTCTGGATGAGGTGGATGCGGCGCTGGGCGGGGGACGCGGGATGGTCGTCGCCGGCGGGTGCGGGGTGGATCGCCTCGCCCGCGGTGCGGGCGGCGAGCGGGATCCGGGCGGCCATGGCCGTGAGGGTGGGGTGGGTGAAGATGTCGACGAGGGGCAGCGCGCGGCCCAGGTCGCGTTCTATGCGGGAGGCGAGGACGGTGGCGGTGAGCGAGGTGCCGCCGCGGGCGAAGAAGTCGTCGGTGCGGCCGATCGGTCCGGTGCCCAGGACGTCCTGCCAGAGGCGGGCGAGGGCCTCCTCGTCGGGACCGGCCGGCGGGGCCGACACGGTGGCGGTGGCGGCGGCCGGTGCGGGCAGGGCGCGCCGGTCCACCTTGCCGTTCGCGGTGAGCGGCAGCGCGTCGTGGCGTGTGAAGCCGGCCGGGACCATGTAGGCGGGCAGGCGGGCCGCGAGGTGGGCGACGAGGGCGTCGTCGCCGGTGGTGTCGCGGAGCACCACGTGGGCGCCGAGGCGCTGGTCGCCGCGGCCGTCGGGGTAGGCGACGACGGCGCACTGGGCGACGGACGGGTGGGCGGCGAGGGAGGTTTCGACCTCGCCGAGTTCGACCCTGTTGCCGCGGATCTTGACCTGGCCGTCGATGCGTCCGATGAACTCGAGGGTGCCGTCGGGCCGCCAGCGGACGTGGTCCCCCGTGCGGTACATGCGCTCGCCCGGTTCGGTGGCGTAGGGGTCGGGGACGAACTGGAGGGCGGTCGCGGCGGGCGCACCGAGGTAGCCGAGGCTGACGCCGGTGCCGCCGATGCAGAGTTCGCCGACGGCTCCGTCGGGCAGGAGGCGCAGCCGGTCGTCGAGGACGTACGGGCGGTAGCCGGGCCAGGGGGTGCCGATGGGGATGTCGCCGGTGGCGGGGGCCCGGCCGGCGGTGCCGGCGACGGCGTGGGTGCTGGTGGTCACGGTGGCCTCGGTGGGGCCGTAGGTGTTGACCAGTTCGACCTCGGCGGTGCGGGCGTCGTCCTGCCAGCGGCGCACCGACTCGGGGTTGACGCGCTGGCCGGAGAGGGTGACCAGGCGGACGGCGGGGGCGGGGCCGCTGCCGCTGTCGCGCAGGTGCTCGTACCAGCGCTCCCAGTAGGCGGTCGGCAGGCCGAGCACGGTGATGCCGCGGTCGGTGACGAGGCGGTCGAACCGGGGGAAGGTGTCGATGGCGTCGGCGGGGCGGCACACCACGCGGGCTCCGGCGGCGAGGGCCGGGAAGATCTCCTCCACCGAGGCGTCGAAGCTGGGCGAGGAGAAGTGCAGCACCCGGTCGTGGGGGGTGAGGGCGAAGACCTCGACGCAGCCGAGGTTGTGGTTGACGACGCCGCGGTGGGTGACGCCGATGCCCTTGGGGGTTCCGGTGGAGCCGGAGGTGTAGATCATGTACGCCAGGTCGGACGGGGTCGAGCCGGTGTCCGGGGCGTGCGGCGGCAGGGCCGCGAGCTCCCCGGCGAGTTCGTCCAGGACCAGGGTGGTGGCGCCGGTGGCGGCGGCGCGGACGGCCTGTTCGGGGCCGGCGAGGACGAGGCGGGCGTCCGAGCCCTGGACCATGGCGAGGACCCGGCCGTCCGGGTAGGCGGGGTCGACGGGAACGAAGGCGGCGCCGGCGGTGGTGGTGGCGAGCATGGAGACGACGAGGTCGGCGCCGCGCTCCAGGAGCAGTGCGACGCGGTCGCCGGTGGTCACGCCGCGGGCCCGGAGCAGCCGGGTCAGACGGTTGACCCGGGCCAGGGTCTGGGCGTAGGTCAGTTCGGTGCCGTCGTGGTCGACGAGGGCGACGGCGTCGGGGGTGCGGGCGGCCGATGCCTGGAACAGGCCGTGCAGGGTGGTGGCGGGGCGTCCGCGATCCGGGCCGGTGCGAGCGGTGAGCAGCAGGTCGCGCTCGGCCGGCGGGACGGGATCGATGGTGTGGAGGGGGGCAGCCGGGTCGGCCGTCATCGCCTCGACGGTACGGATGACGTCGGCGGCGATGAGGGCGGCGCCGGCGGAGTCCCAGCGGGCGTGGCGGTGTTCGAGGTAGCCCTCGAAGCCTCCGTCGCGTTCGTAGAGGTACAGGCTGAGGTCGAGCTTCGCCTCCCGCTTGGGCAGGGCGACGGGGGTGACGGTGAGGTCGTGCAGTTCGACGGGCTCGTACGGGTAGTTCTGCAGGGCGAACAGGGCTTGGAAGAGGGGCTGTCCGGGGCCGGCGTGCGGGCGGACGGCCTCGGTGATCTCGGCCAGGGAGACCTCCTGGTGGGCGAGGGCGCCCAGGGTGGCGGAGCGGCAGCGCTGCCAGAGCTCGGCGGTGTCGGCGGCGGCGGTGTCCACGGCGAGCGGGAGGGTGTTCGCGAAGTAGCCGATGACGTCTTCGGTCTCGGGCCGGAGCCGGCCGGCGACGGGGGTGCCGATGACGGGGCGGGCGGTGCCGGTGCGGCGGGCTACGACGAGGGCGAACGCGGCGAGCAGGGCCATGTAGGGAGTGACGCGGTGTGCGCGGCAGGCGGCCTGGAGCCGCTGGGCGAGGGCCGGGGTCAGGGTGACGGGGACGCTGCCGCCCGCGGTGTCGGTGCCGGTGTCGGCGGTGCGCGCCGCGGCGGGCTCGCCGGCCGTCGCGAGGTGGGTCTTCCAGTGGTCGAGCTGGGCGGTGAACCCGCCGGCTGCGTGTCGCGCTGCCTGTTCCCGGACGATCTCGCTCCAGGTGGTGCGCAGGGGCGCCGGCTCGGGGGCGGGGCGGCCCGTGCGGCGGAGGTAAGCGGCGGTGATCTCGCGGACCAGCAGGGACATGGACCAGCCGTCGCCGATGATGTGGTGCATCGAGATCACGAGGACGTGACTGTCCGGCGCTTCAACGAGCAGGTCGAAGCGGAGCAGGGGTCCGGCCGCCAGGTCGAAGGGGCGGGTGAGGACCCGCCCGACGAGGGGGTCGAGGCCGGTGGCGGACGGGTGGACGGTCAGCTCGGGGGCGAGGTCCCGGTGGGTGCGGGTGGCGGGGACGCCGTCCGCGGTGTGGAAGGTGGTGCGCAGCGCCTCGTGGCGCCGGGCGACGTCGGCGGCGGCGGCGCGCAGGGTGTCGGCGTCGAGTGGGCCGGTCAGCCGGACGGCGTCGCAGATGGTGTAGGCGGTGCTGTCCGGGTGGACCTGCTGGTGCATCCACAGGCGCAGTTGGGACGGGGTGGGCCGGTCCGGGCCGGCGCCGGCCGCGGCAGCGGTGGGGGCCGCGGGGGCCGGCGTACGGGGGATGGTGGTGCGGCCTGCCAGCCGCCGGGCGAGGAGCCTGCGGCGGGCCTCGGCGGCGGCCGTCTCGGGAAGGTTCTGCATCTCGGTCATCAGGCGTGGTCCTCGCTGAGCAGGGCGGCGATCTCGTCATCGGTCAGGGCGTCGAGTTCGGCCTGGAGCCGGGCCTCGACGAGTGCGGCCAGGGCCGCGACGGTGGTGGCGTCGAACAAGGCGGCGAGGTCCAGGTCCAGTTCGAACGCCTGGCGGAGGCGGGCCAGGACCTGCGCGGCGGCGAGAGAGTGCCCGCCGACCGCGAAGAAGTCGTCCTCGACACCGAACTCCCGGCCGGGCAGCACCTCGCGCCAGATGGCGTGTACGGCCGCCTCCACGTCGGTGCGGGGGGCGACCGGCGGCGCCGCCGGCTCGGCCTGCGCGCGCAGCGCCGCTTCGTCGACCTTGCCGTTGGCGGTCAGTGGCAGCCGGTCGTGGAAGGTGAACCCGCCGGGGACCAGGTGGTCCGGGAGGGCTTGGCGGCACCAGTCGGCGAGTTCCGCCGCGGTGGGCGGCCCGTCGGGGCCGGGTACGACGTGGGCGTGGGTGGTGTCGGGTCCGGCGGCGACCACGTGGGCGTGGGCGACGCCGGTGTGCTCCGCGAGGCGGGCCTCGGTCTCCCGCGGGTCGACTCGGTGGCCGCGGACCTTGAGCTGCCGGTCGGCGCGGCCCGCGTACTCCACGGTGCCGTCCGGGCGGTGGCGTCCCAGGTCGCCGGTGAGGTAGGCCCGGTCGCCGCCGGGGCCGGGCACGAAGCGTGCCGCCGTGAGTTCCGGATCGTGCGGATAGCCGAGTGCCAGGTAGGGGGTGCGGACGGCGATCTCGCCGAGTTCGCCGAGACCGGCCCGGCGCCCGTCGGGGGCGAGTACGAGCAGCTGCACGCCGGGGATGCCGCGGCCGAGGGGGACGGCGGGTCCGGCGTCCGTGCCGGGGTCGACGTCCTGGACGCCCATGGCCTGCGGGGTCTCGGTGGCGCCGTAGAAGGCCGTGCAGCGCACGCCGGGGGCCCGCAGGGCGAGTTCCCGGCAGTCGGCGGTGGAGAGGGCCTCGCCGCCGAAGAACGCGCGGCGCAGGGCGGGCAGGCGGAGGTCGGGGGCGGCCGCGCCGAGGAGCCGTCCGAGGGAGGGGGTGAGGTGGATGACGGAGATCTCCTGTCCGCCGAGCCAGCGGGCCAGCCGGTCCGGGTCGCGGACGGTGGCGGGGTCGGTCAGCAGGAGCGTTCCGCCGCACCACAGGGGGGTGAACAGGTCACGCAGGAACGGGTCGTGGGAGGGGCCGGACAGGGCGGCGACCCGGTCGCGCCGGCCGAGGCCGTGGTGTCGGGTGTGCCAGTCCAGGAAGTGGGTCAGGGCCCGCTGTGTGCCGGCGACGGCGCGCGGCTGCCCGGTCGATCCGGAGGTGAACGCGAGGTACGCGACGGCGTCGGGGTCCTCGGCGGGGCCGGCTCCGGCGGCCGGCGGCGCGTCGTCCGGGGCGGACGAAGCCGACCGGGCGGACGGGGTGGACGGGAGGGTGAGGACCGTGCAGCGGTCCGGTACGGGGGCGGCGGGGGCGGCCTCCCCGGGAACGAGGACGATCCGGGCGCCGGCCGTCTCCGTCCGCCGGCGCAGTACCTCGGCGGGGTGGTCGGGGTCGAGGAGGAGGAACGCGGCGCCGGTGCGGAGCACGGCGAGCACCGCGGCGGGCAGGGCGGCGCTTCGGTGGGCGAGGACGGCGACCACGTCCCCGGCGCCGACCCCGTGTCGGGTGAGCAGATCGGCGCCGGCTGCCGCGCCGGCGGCGAGGCGGCGGTACGTCCAGCGGGTCGTGCCGTCGTCGGCGGCGACCGCGTCGGGGGTCTGCGCGGCGTGCAGGGAGAGCCGTTCCAGCAGACCGCCGGCCCACTGTGCGGGGAGCGGCTCGGCCGGGTCGGGAAGCGCGGCGTCCAGGCGGGTCGGTGCCGGAGCGAGGCCGGCGAGGGGGCTGTCGGGTGCGGCGGTGGCCGCCTCCAGGAGGGCCGTGAACCGCTCCAGGAGGTCAGAGATCCGGGCGTCGTCGAAGATCAGGCTGTTGTGGACGGCGGTGAGCTCCAGGCCGTCGTCGCCACGGTCGCGGACGTAGAGGCTGAGGTCGAACTTGGCGCCGAAGCGCAGCAGCCGGGCGCCGTACGGCTGCACGTCCAGGCCGTCGGCGGGGTGCCCGGCCAGGGGGTCCTCGGGGTCGAGCATGTTGAACAGGACCTGGAACAGCGGGGTGGTGGAGCGGTCGCGGTCGGGGCAGACCTCGGCGACGATCCGCTCGAACGGCAGGTCCTGGTGGGCGAAGGCGTCCACCGTGGCGGTGCGGACCCGTCCGAGCAGGGTGCTGAAGCCGGCCTCGGGGTCGACGTCGGTACGGATGGGCAGGGTGTTGACGAAGCAACCCACGGTGCGCTGCACGGCGGTGTGGGACCGTCCGTCGACGGGGGTGCCGATGATGACGTCGCGTTCGCCGGTGAGCCGCTGGAGGGTGGCCTGGAAGCCGGCGAGGAGGGTCATGAAGAGGGTGGTTCCGCTGCGCCGGGACAGCTCCCGCAGCCGCCGGGCCTGCGGTGCCGGGACGGTGGCGGCGACGAGGGAGCCCTCGAACGTCTGCTGTGCGGTGCGCGGCCGGTCGGCGGGCAGGGTGAGCACGGGCAGGTCCCCGGCGAGGGCGTCGCGCCAGTAGGCGGCCAGCTCGCGGCCTGCGGGGCCGTCGAGGAGCGTGGACTGGTGGCGTGCCCAGTCCGCGTACCGGGCCCCTCCGGGCTGTTCGACGGCCTCGGCGCCGGCGTAGGCGCGGAGGGTCTCCTCCAGCAGGATGACGACGGATCCGCCGTCGGCGGCGAGGTGGTGGACGGTGACGAACAGCACCCATTCGGCGTCGTCGAGGCGGGCGAGGGCCGTACGCAGCACCGGGCCCGCGGCCAGGTCGAAGACGTGGGTGGATTCGG
Source organism: Streptomyces sp. NPDC059957 (assembly GCF_042730015.1). NCBI lineage: Bacteria > Bacillati > Actinomycetota > Actinomycetes > Kitasatosporales > Streptomycetaceae > Streptomyces > Streptomyces sp. NPDC059957. Next base: position 17,983 of record NZ_JBHWMB010000035.1, read on the forward strand.
CGGCGGCGAGGTCGGCGAGGCGCTCCTCGCGGCGGGCGGGCGGCAGGTCCCGCAGGTCGTACAGGGGCAGTTCGACGGGTACGGGGTCGAGGACCCGGGCGTGCGGGGTGCCGTCCTGGGAGGCGTACACGGTGCGCAGGGTGTCGTGGCGGGCGGCGGTGGCGGTCAGCGCCGCGGCGAACCGGGCCGGGTCGAGGGGCCCCCGGATGCGGTAGGCGCCGGACATGTTCAGCACGTGGGTGCCGGGGGTGCGCTGCTCGAAGAACCACATGCGCTGCTGGGCGGAGGACAGTTCCTCCCGCCCGCCGGGTGCAGTGACGGGGAGTTCGGCGGCGGCGGGCGCGGCCGAGAGGGTGCGGACGGCGGCGGCGAAGTCCTCGGCGACGGAGGCGTCGAAGAGGGTGCGCAGAGGGATGTCCTTGCCGAGTTCGGTGCGCAGGGCCGCGACGGCGCGGACCGCGAGGAGGGAGTGGCCGCCGAGGTCGAAGAAGTCGTCGGTGACGCCGATGCCCTGGTGCAGTCCGAGGACGTCGGCCCAGACGCGGGTGACGGCCTCCTCGGTGGCGTCGCGGGGCTCGATCCGGGTGCGGGGGGTGCCGGCCGCCCCCCAGTCGGGGGTGGGAAGGGCCTTGCGGTCCACCTTTCCGTTGGGGTTGAGCGGCAGGGCGTCGAGGGTGACGAAGTGACCGGGGGTCATGTGCTCGCCGAGCAGTGCGGTGAGGTGGCCGCGCAGGTCGCGGGCGGGCGGCAGGTCGTCGCCGACGACGTAGCCGACGAGGCGGAGTTCTCCGGAGGGGTCGGGGCAGGCCGCGGCGGCGCAGTCGCGGACAGCGGGGTGGCGGGCCAGGGCGGCCTCGACCTCGCCGAGTTCCATGCGGTGGCCGCGGATCTTGACCTGGTGGTCGATGCGTCCGAGGAACTCCAGTGCGCCGTCGGCGCGCAGTCGCACCAGGTCGCCGGTGCGGTACAGGCGCGCGCCGGGGCGGGGGCCGAACGGGTCGGGCAGGAACCGCTGGGCGGTCATGGCCGGGTCGTCGAGGTAGCCGCGGCCGACGCCGATGCCGCCGACGTACAGCTCGCCGGGCACGCCAGCGGGGAGGGGCCGGCCGTGGGGGTCACACACGTAGAGGCGCATGTTGGGGACCGGCAGGCCGATCGGTGTGCGGGTCTCGTACGGTGCGGGAGGGGTTGTGAGGGTGGCGTGGGTGACGTCGTCGGAGCACTCGGTGGGCCCGTAGGCGTTGACGACGGGGATGGCGGGGTGGCGGGCGAGCCAGGCGCGGACCAGGACGGGGTCGAGGGCCTCGCCGGTGAGCATCAGCAGCCGCAGGGCCGGGGTCTCGGGCAGGGCCGGGTCGGCGAGGGCGGCGCGGAGCATCGAGGGCACGCTCTCCAGCAGGGTGGCGCCGTGATCGCGGGCGGCCGCCCAGAGCAGCGCCGGGTCGTGGGCCTGCTCGTCGGTGACGATGACGACACGGCCGCCCAGGAGCAGGGGCGCGAGGAACTGCCAGACGGAGATGTCGAAGCAGACGGAGGCGTTCTGGACGAGGGTGTCGCCGTCGGTCATGCCGATGTCGTGGATCTTCGCCCACAGGTGGTTGACCATGCCGGCCTGCTCGACCATGGCGCCCTTGGGGACTCCGGTCGAGCCGGAGGTGAAGATCACGTAGGCGAGGTCGTCGGGGGCGTCCTGGACCGGGGCGGGTGCGGGCCACGGCAGGGGAGCCGCGAGGGCGTCCTCCAGGGCGAGGGTCCGGCCGGCCGGCGCTCCGGCGGCGGTGACGGCGTCGAGCAGGGCGCGGGTGCCCCGGGTGTGGACGGTGAGTGCGGCCCCGCTCCCGGTGAGGATGCGGGCCAGCCGGGCGGTGGGGTACATCGGGTCGAGCGGGACGTAGGCGCCGCCGGCCATGAAGACGCCGAGGACGGCGGTGAGGAAGTGGGTGGAGCGCTCGGCCAGCAGCGCGACCCGCTCGCCGGGGCGCAGTCCGGCGGCGCGCAGCGCGGCGGCGCACCGGGCGGCCCGGTCGTGCAGGGCGGCGTAGGTGACGCTGCCCGAGGCGTCGACGGCGGCGACCGCGTCGGGGATGCGTGCGACCTGGGCGTCGAACAGCTCCCGGAAGGTGCGGTCGACGGGGAACGGGACGTCGGTGGCGCCCGGTCCGGCGGCCATGCGGGCCTCCTCCTCGGCGGCCATGGCGGGCAGTTCGCCCACGGGGCTCGCGGGGCGGGCGAGGGCGCCGCGCAGGAGGGCCTCGTAGCGCTGGGCGAACAGTTCGGCGGTGGCCGCGTCGAAGAGTCCGCTGTCGTACTCCAGGCGCAGGCGCAGGGCGCCGTCGCGGGGTTCGAGGAGGACGGTCAGGTCGAAGCGGGAGGTGCCGGAGTGGACGGGCAGGTCGGTGACGGCGAGGCCGGGCAGGGCGAGTTCGGCGGCGGGGGTGTTCTGCAGGCCGAACATCACCTGGAACAGGGGGGTACGGGTCTGGTCGCGACCTGTGCCGGTTTCCTCCACGAGCCGTTCGAAGGGCACGTCCTGGTGGTCGTAGGCCTCCACGGCCCGCTCCCGCACGTGCCGCAGCAGGGCGTCGAAGGGCAGGTCGCCGGTGACCGAGGCGCGCAGCGGCAGGACGTTGACGAAACAGCCGGCCAGGTCCTCGGTGCTCTGCCGGGTGCGACCGGCGACGGGCGATCCGACGATCACGTCCGTCTGCCCGGTGTGGCGGTGCAGGAAGGCGTGGAAGGCGCTGAGGAGGGTGACGAACGGGGTGACGCCGTGCTCCTTGGAGAAGCGCTCCACGTCCCGGGTGAGGGTGGCGTCCCAGTCGCGCAGCAGCTCGGCGCCGCGGCGCGGGCCGGCCGACCGCGGCCGGTCGGAGGGCAGGTCGAGGAGGGGCAGCGGGCCGGCCAGGCGCTCGCGCCAGTGGGCGAGCTGCCCGTCCAGTGCCCCGCTGTCGAGGGCGTCGCGCAGGTGGCGGGCGTGGTCGGCGTACCGGGAGCGGAGTTCGGGAAGGCGGGCGGGGGTGCCGTCGAGCCGGGACCGGTACAGCTCGGCGAGGTCGCGCAGGAGGACGCCCACCGACCAGCCGTCGGAAATGATGTGGTGGACCGTCACCAGCAGGATGTGGTCCTCGTCGGCGAGGGTGAGCAGCTGCGCCGACCACAGCGGGGGCCGTGCGAGGTCGAAGCGGGTGCGGGCGGCGCGGGCGGCCAGGCGGGCCCACTCCTGCGCGCGGGCGTCGGCTTCGAGGCCGCTCAGGTCGGTGGTGGTCAGCGGGAGTTCGACCTCGGCCGCGGTGCTGGGGCGGCCGGTGCCGTCGGCGTCCGCGGGGAACCCGGTGCGCAGGGCTTCGTGGCGGGTGGTGAGGTCGGCCAGCGCCCCGGTGAGCGCCCCGGTGTCCAGGCGGCCGGTGAGGCGGAGGGCGGCGGGCACGTTGTAGAGCGGGCTGCCCGGGTCGAGCTGGTCCAGGAACCACAACCGCTGCTGCGCGAAGGACAGGACGTCCGGCCGGCCGGCGTCCGCGGCCGGGGCGGCGGCGGTGTCCGGGGCGGCGGTGTCCGGTGCCGCGGCGGGTGCGTCCTCGGTGCGGAGCCGGTCGACGGCCTCGGCGAGCGAGGCGAGGGTGGGGGCCTCGAACAGGGCCCGCAGCGGAAGGTCCACCCCCAGGCGCTCGCGGATGCGCGAGACGACGCCCGTCGCGGTGAGCGAGTGGCCGTCGAGGTCGAAGAAGTTGTCGGCGCGGCCGGGCAGTTCCACGCCCAGCACCTCGGACCAGATGCCGGCCAGGGTCCGCTCGGTGCCCTCGCGGGGCTCCTCGTGGGCGGGGCGGGCGAAGTCGAGGGAGCCGGGCGCAGGCAGCGCGGCCCGGTTCACCTTGCCGTTGCCGGTCAGGGGCAGGGCGGGCAGGACCACGACGGCCGCGGGCACCATGTAGGCGGGCAGCAGTGCGGAGAGCCGGGCACGGACGGCCGCCGGGTCGACGGACGGGGCCTCGTCGGTGGGGACCGCGTACGCCACGAGGCGGGGGCCGGTGCCCTCGTCGGTACGGGCGACGACGCATGCCTCGGAGATGCCGGGGCCGGCCAGCAGAGCGGCCTCTATCTCGCCGGGCTCGATGCGGAAGCCGCGGATCTTGACCTGGTGGTCGAGGCGGCCGAGGTATTCCAGGCTGCCGGCGGGGAGCCGGCGGACCAGGTCGCCCGAGCGGTACATGCGCTCCCCGGCGGCGCCGTACGGGTCGGGCAGGAAGCGCTCGGCGGTCTGCCCGGGGGCGCCGAGGTAGCCCCAGCCGACCTGGCCGCCCGCGATGAACAGTTCGCCGGGCACGCCGTCCGGAACGGGGCGGAGCGCCTCGTCCAGGACGTACAGGCGGGTTCCGGGGACGGGGGTGCCGATGGGGACGGTCACCGCGGACGCGTCTTCGGGGGTGACGGTGTGCACGCAGCAGCCGACGACGGTCTCGGTGGGCCCGTACTCGTTGACGATCCGCACGCCCGGCGCCGTCCGCGCGATCCGCTGGACGAGCGCCGGGGACAGCGCCTCGCCGCCGACCACGAAGGTCCCCGCGGCCTTGGCGAGCAGTTCCGGGGCGAGGGTGCGCTCCAGCAGTTCCAGGTGCGCGGGGGTGATCTTCAGGAGGCTGAAGCCGCTCTGCCGGGACAGCAGGGCGGTCAGCTGCTCGACACCGTCCGCGCTGTCGACGAGGACGGCGGTCCGGCCGGCGGCGAGCGGGGTGAGGAGGCTGGTGAGGGTGAGGTCGAAGCCGAGCGGCGAGTGGACGGGGGCGCCGGAGCCGTCGGCGACGGCGTATTCCGCGGTCGCCCAGCCGACGTAGCGGGCGAGGCCGTCGTGCGGGATCATCACGCCCTTGGGCGCCCCGGTGGAGCCGGACGTGTAGAGGACGTAGGCCAGCCCGTGCGGGTCCAGCGGCGGCAGCGGGGCACGGCCGCCGGCCGGCTCCTCCTCGGCGAGGAGGTCCTCCACGGCGAGGGCGCCCGGTTCGGCGGTTCCGGCGGCGAACCAGGCGCGTCCGGTGAGGACCGCGGCCGCGCCGCAGGCCGCGAGGATCCGCTCCGCCCGCTGCGCGGGCAGGGTCAGGTCCACCGGCACGTAGGCGGCGCCGGCCCGCCAGATGCCGAGCACGGCGGCGACGGTGGTGGCGGACGGCCGGCAGCGCAGGGCCACCAGCTGTCCGGGGCGGACTCCGCGCGCCCGCAGGGCGTGGGCGATCCGGTCGGCGGCCTCGTCGAGCGCGGCGTAGGTGAGCGTGTGCTCCGCGTCCGTGACGGCGGCCCGGGCGGGGTGGGTGCGGGCCCGGTCGGCGACGAGGGCGGCCACGTCGTGTGCCGGGGCGCCGCCGCCGGGCAGGGTCTCCTCGGCGGGGCCGGCCAGGACGGGGCTGCCGCCGGTGCGGGGCAGGCCGGTGACCGGGGTGGCCGGGTCGGCGGAGACGGCCTCCAGCACCTGCCGCCACTGGTCGAGGAGGCGGGCGCCGCCGGCCGCGGCGACGACGTCCGCGTTGGTTTCCAGGACGACGTGCAGGCCGCCGGCGCGCTCCTCCACGAGGAGGCTGACGTCGTACTTGGCGGTGCCGCTGTCGACGTCGAGGAGTTCGGTGTCGAGGCCGGGCAGGGCGACGGGCTCGGCGGAGGCGTTCTGCAGGGCGAACATCGCCTGGAACAGCGGGGATCGGCGCCGGTCGCGGTCCGGGCAGAGTGCCTCGACCATCATGTCGAACGGCAGGTCCTGGTGGGCGAAGGCGTCGAGCGCCGCGGACCTGACGCGGCCGATCAGGTCGGTGAACGCCGGGGCGCCGGCCAGGTCGACGGCGATCGGCAGCACATTGACGAAGTAGCCGATCAGCGCCTCGGTGTCGACGGCCCCGCGGTTGGCGACGGGGGTGCCGAGGACGATGTCCGTCTGGCCGGAGTGCCGGTGCAGCACGGTGGCGTAGGCGGCGGCGAGCACCATGAACAGCGAGACGCCGTGCCGCTGCGCGAGTTCCCGCAGTGCGCCGGTGAGCTCGGGGGTGAGGGTGGCGGCCGCGCGGTTGCCGGCGCCGGTGGGCTCGGCGGGCCGCGGGTGGTCCCAGGGCAGTTCGAGCGGTTCGGCGCGGGCGACCGGGGTGCTGCGCCAGTGGTCGAGGAGCCGGGTGCGTTCCGCGGCGTCGAGGCGGTCGCGGTGCCACACCGCGTAGTCGGCGTACTGCAGGGGCAGGTCGGGGAGGCGGGCCTCGGCGCCGGCGCCGCGGGAGCGGAAGAACTCCCCCAGCTCCCGCAGGATCACGCCCACCGACCAGCCGTCGGCGACGATGTGGTGCAGGGTCAGCAGCAGGACGTGGTGGTCGTCGCCGAGCTTGAGCAGCCGGGCCCGCAGCAGCGGTCCGGCCGTGAGGTCGAAGCCCCGGGCCGCCTCCTGCCGGGCCAGGCGCAGTGCCTGCGCGTCCCGTTTCCCGGGCGGGAGGTCGGTCAGGTCCTGCCGGTCGAGGAGGTCGGCGAGCCGCTCGTGGACGAACTGCACCGGCGCGTGGTCCACCTCCCCGAACGTGGTGCGCAGCGCCTCGTGCCGGTCCACCAGGTCCTGCAGGGCGGCGGCGAGCGCGTCCGCGGCCAGCGGGCCGCGCAGCCGCAGCGCCGCCGGCACGTTGTACGCGGCCGTGCCGGGGCTGAGCCGGTCGGCCAGCCACAGGCCCTCTTGCGCGTACGAGCAGGGGAAGGCGTAGACGGTGTCGGCGGCGGGGCCGTCGGGCGCGGCCTGCGTGGTGTGCGGGAGGGCAGTCATGTGCGTGCTTTCGCTCGGTGGGTGGGCGGGGCGGCCGGCGCCGGGGCGGAGGGCCCCGGCCGGACGGCGGGGGGCGGCGGTGCGGCCGTTCGGGCCGGGGCCGGGCCGGTCCCGTCAGACGAGGGGGCTGAAGAAGTACGTGTCGCGGCGGGTGATCAGGCCGTCGGGCGCGAGCGTGAAGAAGTCGGCGAAGCGCAGGGAGACGGTGCTGCCGTCGCGCAGTTCGCCCTGGAAGCCGCCCTGGACGGCGACGTCGCCGTCGGCCGCGGTCACGGCGGTCACGGTGTGGCGGCCGTGGCTGATCACCCGTTCCCCGCGGTAGAACCGGTCGAGTTCGGCGCGGCCCTCCAGCGGCGGGTAGCCGGGGCGGTGGTAGACGGCGTCCGGGGCGAACAGCGCGGTCAGTCCGTCGATGTCCCCGGCGTCGACGAGCCGGTAGTAGGTGTGGACCTTCTCGACGTCGGCGGAGAGGTGGGCGGCGGTCATGGCGGGTGCGGGTCCTTCCTGGAGGGTGGTGGTGCGGGGGCGGCCGGGGTGGGCGACCGTGATCACGAAGCCGTCGGCCACCCGGAAGCGGCCGTGGACGGGGAACGGGCCCCGGTCCAGTCGGAACGCGCCGCCGGGCAGGTCGAGGGCGAGCTCGACGTCGTGGAAGTCCCAGAAGCGGCCGGTGAGCGGGTAGAGCACCTTGTAGACGCTCTCCTTGGCGCTGAACACGACCTTCGCGAACAGCAGGGCCGAGGCTCCGGGCGGAAGCTGGTGGCGCTCCCCCGGGGTGCACACCAGGTCGAGCACCTCGTGGGGCAGCGGCTGCGCCGGCTCGATGTCGATGCCGATGCCGGCGACGTCGGCCGCCGGGGCGACGGCGGCCGCGCACACTCCCCCGGCGTGGGTGATGCTGCCGACGACTCCCGGCGGCCAGACCGGCGATCCGGCCGCCCCTCTGCGGATCGGCGTAGGGGCGACTCCGAGGCCGCCGAGCGCGAGGCGGGCACTGTGGCGGCCGAGGGCGAACTCCCGTCGGCGGTGGTCCACGGCTGCCCGGACGGCGTGCTCCTCCTCCGGGTAGAGCGGGGGCAGCCGGCCGGTGCCGCTGTCCAGGGCCGCCACGGCGACGCCCTGCGGGGCGAGGGACGCGACGTGGCGGCCGACGGTGGCAGCGCTCACGTCGACCCCCGGGGCACCGCCGCGGGTGCCCCCAGCGCGGCGGCGACCGCGGACAGCACGTCGTCGAGCCGGTCGTGCAGGTAGAAGTGGCCGCCGGGCAGGACGTGGCTGCGGAACGGGCCGGTGGTGAGCTCCGCCCAGGCCGCCAGGTGCTCGGGGCCCACGCCGGGGTCCTCGCTGCCGCCGAACACGGTGACCGGCGTCCGGAGCGGGGGCCGGGCGGTGAACCGGTAGGTCTCGCAGAGCGCGTAGTCCGCCCGGATCACCGGCAGGAGCAGGTCCACGAGTTCCGGATGGGCGAACACCTGCGGCGGGGTGCCTTCCATCCTCCCCAGATGGGCGATGAGTTCCTCGCGGGGCAGCCGGTGGACGTCCTCGGTGGCGCGCGGCAGCGAGGGAGCCCGGTAGGCGGAGGCGAACAGGTGGTCGGGGGTCCGTCCGCGGGCGGTCAGCGCGTGGGCGAGCTCGTGGCCGAGCAGCGCCCCCATGCTGTGGCCGAACAGGGCCAGCCGGGGGTGGTGGGCGGCCCGCTCCAGCATCCGGTCGACGAGTTCGTCCACCAGCTCGGAGGTCCGGGTGGCCGGCGGTTCGCCGAACCGGTTCTCCCGGCCGGGCAGCTGGACGGGGACGACCTCGGCGGCGGTGCCGAGCAGGGCGGGCCAGTGGCGGTACGCGGACGCGCCGGCGCCCGCGTGGGGCAGGCAGAACAGCACGGTCGCGGGCTCCGTTCCGGCCGCGGCCGGAAGCGGCGGCACGGGGAACCAGGGCGTCGGGGCGTACGGGGGGCGGCTGGTCATCGGGTCACCGTGCTTCCCGGCACGTAGGCGCGGCGGGTGAGACGCGCGGGGCCCGGGGCGGCCGGGGCGGGTGCGGCGGTGTGCCCGGCGAGGTGGGTGGCGACGGCCCGGACGGTGGGGTCGCCGAACAGGTCGGCGATGGGCAGTTCCACGCCGTACCGCTCGCGGACCCTGACCAGCAGCTGCATGGCGAGCAGGGAGTGGCCGCCCAGCAGGAAGAAGTTCTGGTCGGCCCCGACCTCCGGGACACCGAGGAGTTCGGCGAACAGCGCGCCGACCTCCCGCTCCAGCGGGGTACGGGCCGGCTCGGTCGGCGCCGTCTGCGTGAGGTCCCGGTGGGGTGCGGGCAGCGCGGCCCGGTCGACCTTGCCGTTGCCGGTGAGCGGCAGGCGGTCCATCCGTACGAACGCGGCGGGCACCAGGTATTCGGGCAGCAGTGCCCTCAGGTGGGCGGCCGCCTCGTCCGGGGCGGGTGCGTCGTCGCCCGCGTAGTAGCAGACCAGCCGCTTGGCGGCGGCCTCGCCGTGGACGACGGTGACGGACTCCGCGACCCGGGGGTGGCGCAGCAGCGCGGCGTCGGCCTCGCCGGGTTCGACGCGGAAGCCGCGGATCTTGACCTGGAAGTCGGCTCGGCCGAGGAAGTCGACGGAGCCGTCGGGCAGTCGGCGGCCGAGGTCTCCCGTGTCGTACATCCGGGCGCCGGGGGTGTCGGCGAACGGGTCCGGGAGGAAGCGCTGCGCCGTCAGCTCCGGGCTGCCGACGTAGCCCCGGCCGAGGCCGTCCCCGCCGACGTGGATCCGGCCGGGCACGCCGACGGGGCAGGGGGCCAGGCGGGCGTCGAGGATGTGGACGGTGGTGTTCTCGATGGGCGTGCCGATCGGGATGCGGGCGCCGGCTGCCGCGGGGTCGGCGGCGACGGTGTGGGCGGTCGCGAAGGTGGTGGACTCCGTGGGCCCGTACCCGTTGATCAGGCGGGGTCCGCGGGCGAGGCCGGTGACCCGGGCCGCTGCGCTTACGTCGAGGACGTCGCCGCCGACGAGCAGTTGGCGCAGGGGCGCGAAGATCTCGGGGTCGTGGGCGGCGAGCTGGTTGAACAGGGAGGTGGTGATCACGGCGGTGTCGACGCGGTGGTCGCGCAGCGCCCGTGCGAGCCGGTCCGGGGTGAGGACGCTGTCGCGGTCGAGGCCGATCAGGGTCCCGCCGTTGAGGAGGGCGCCCCAGATCTCGAACGTGGCGGCGTCGAAGGCGGCGTTGGAGAGCTGGGCGATGCGGTCGCCCTCGGCGAAGGAGGCGTAGCGGGTGCCGAGGACGAGGCGGGCGATGTTGCGGTGGGTGATGCCGATGCCCTTGGGCACTCCGGTGGACCCGGAGGTGTACATCACGTACGCGAGGTCGTCCGGGCCGGCGGCGTCGGCGGCGGACGGCGGAGCGCCGTGCTCGGCGGCCTCCAGGGCCTGCGGGTCGAGCAGCGTGGCCAGTTCCAGTACGGGGACGTTCGCGCCGGCGGCGCCACCGGTCCCTTCGGCGGCGAACGAGTCCTCGCCGTCGGCCGTCAGGACGGCGCGGACGCCAGCCTCGGCCAGCACCTGGCGGCGGCGGTCCACGGGGTGGGCCGGGTCGAGCGGCACGTAGGCCGCACCCGCCTTCACCGCGGCGAGCATGCCGAGGACGACTCCGGGGTGGCGGTCCATGTGCAGGGCTACGCGGTCGCCCACGCCGATGCCCAGCTCGCGCAGCCGTCCGGCGAGCAGGTCCGAGGCGCGGTCCAGGCCGCGGTAGGTGAGGCGGGTCCCGCCGTGTACGAGGGCCGGGGCGTCGGGGGTGCGGTCGGCCCGCCGTGCGAAGAGGGCGGCGAGCGACTCCTCGCGCGGGTAGGGGGAGCCGGTGTCGTTCCACAGCTTCAGCCGGCCGAGTTCCCCGTCCGACAGCAGGCGGGCGTCGCCCACCGGGGTGGCGGGGTCCGCGGCGAACGCGGCGGCGAGGGTGCGGAAGTGGAGGGCGAGCCGCTCCATCGTCCCGGGGTCGAACAGCGCGGCGGCGTAGTCGATCATGCCTTCGACGCCGTCGCCGGTCTCGGTGAGGACCATGTTCAGGTCGACGAGGGACGTGCGGTGGGTCAGCGGCAGGGACACCGCGTCGAGGCTCCCGAGGCGGACGGCCGCGCCGCCGCGGCCGGTCTGGAGCGCGCCGAGCCCGGAATCCCGTCCGCGGTGGGGGCTGGTGAGGCTGAACAGCACCTGGTAGCCGGGGGCGCGGGAGGCGTCGCGGGTCAGCCGCAGCCGCTCGACGAGGGTGGGGAACGGCATGTCCTGGTGGCGCAGGGCGTCCGTGACGGCGTGCGCGGTGGCTCGGACCCGGCCGAGGAAGTCCTGCCCGGCGTCGACCCGGGAGCGGATCAGGACGGGGTTGACGAAGTAGCCGACGGTGTCGTGGGTGGCCGGGTCGGTGCGGCCCGAGGTCGGCACTCCGACGAGGAAGTCCTCGCGGCCGGTGTACCGGTGCACCAAGGCCTGGAAGACGCCCAGCAGCACCGTGAAGAGGGTCGTGCCCTCGCGGGCGGCGAGTTCGCGCAGCGCCGTGACGGTGGGGCCGTCGAGGGTGAAGGGGACGGAGCCGCCCTCGTAGGACTGCCGGGCCGGGCGGGGCCGGTCGGCGGGGAGTTCCAGGACGGGTTCGCAGCCGTCGAGGACGTCGCGCCAGTGTTCCCACAGCTCCTCGGCGTGCCGTGCGCCGGCCGCCGCGTGGCGGCGCATCAGCGTGCCGTGCGCCCGGCGGGGTGCGGGCAGGGCGGTGGCGCCGTCGGCCGCGCACAGGGAGCCGAGTTCCTCGGCGAGCAGGGTCAGCGACCACATGTCGGCGACGATGTGGTGCACGACCAGGCAGAGCACGTCGCCGCCGGGGTGGGTGAGCAGCAGGGCCCGCAGCAGCCGGCCGGACGACAGGCCGAACGCGGTGCCGGCGATCTCGCGGTCGGCGAGGTCACGCAGCCCGGCCTCGTCCAGGGCGGAGGCGTCGGCCACCGTGAAGTCGGCGGCCGTGTCGGCGCTCACCTGCTGGAAGGGCACGCCGTCCGTGGCGCCGAAGGCGGTCCGCAGGGCGGGGTGGCGCTCCACCAGACGGTCCAGGGCTTCGCGCAGGACGTGCGGGGCGAGGGGGCCGCACAGGCGGAGGGCGACGGAGATGTGGGCGGCGGTGCCGGGGTTCTGCTGCTCCAGGTACCACAGGGCGCGCTGACCGCTCGTCAGCGGCAGCGGGGCGTACGGATCGGTGTCGCCTGATCCGGAGCCCGCGGCGGCGGCGGCGTCGGGGGCTGCGTCGGGTGCTGCGTCGGCGTCAGGAGCGGCGTTCGGGGCCTCGGGGCTGCCGAGGCGGGTGTCGCCGAGCTCCCGGATGATCTCGTCGAGGGTGGAGCCGCCGAGCAGGGCCTCCAGCGGGAGGTCGATGCCGAGTTCCTCCGTCACGGCGGCCTTGAACTGCAGGGTGGCGAGCGAGTCCATGCCCTGGCCCACGAGGGCCGCGGCCGGGTCCGCGGGCCGGCCGAGCCGGTCGGAGGCGATGCGCAGGACCGTGGCGCGCAGGTCCTCGCGCTGCTCCGGTGCGTCCGGGGCGGTCTGCTGTCCGCCCTCCCAGTGGTGGACGGTCCGCAGGCCGTCCGCGGCCAGCAGTTCCCGGCAGTGGGAGCGCTGGACCTTGCCGCTGGAGGTGCGGGGCACGCTGCCCGGCCGGACCAGGACGACCGCGCCCGGGGTGAGACCGTGCTCGCTGCCGAGCGCCGCGAGGACGGCGGTGACGGCGTCGGCGTAGTCCTCGCCGTCCTTGGGGCGGGTCGTCTCCAGGACGAGCACGGCTTCCTCCCCCTGTGCCCCGGCCCGGGCGAAGGCCGCTCCGCCGCGGCGGACCAGGGGGTGGGACTCGGCGGCGGTGTACTCCAGGTCGGAGGGGTAGTGGTTGCGTCCGCGGACGACGATGAGGTCCTTGCTGCGGCCGACGACGTGAAGGTCGCCGCCGTACAGGAAGCCGAGGTCGCCGGTGCGCAGCGTGGGAGCGCCGGGTGCGGCGGGGGTGCCGAAGGTGGTGGCGGTGGCGTCGGGGCGGTTCCAGTAGCCGGCGGCGACGCCGGCGCCGCCGACGGCGATCTCGCCGACCTCGCCCGGCACGCAGGGCGCCCCGGTGCCGGGGTCGACGACCGCGACGGACACCCCCTCGGAGGGCGGGCCGCAGCTGACCACCTCGGTGCCGCCGGGCAGCGGCGAAGGCACCCGGCCGGGGGCGAGGCTGTCGGCGTCGAACGCGACGGGGGCGGTGTCCCCGACCGAGCGGCCGGTCACCAGCAGGGTGGCCTCGGCGAGGCCGTAGCAGGGGAAGAACGCCTGCTTGCGGAAGCCGGTCGGCGCCATCCTGGCGGCGAACCGGTCGAGCGTCTCGGCGCGCACGGGCTCGGCACCGTTGAAGGCGACCGTCCAGCGGGACAGGTCGAGGCCCTCCAGGTCCTCGTCCGAGAGCCGGTCGGCGCACAGGTCGTACGCGAAGTTGGGGCCTCCGCTGACCTGGGCGCCTTCCTTTGAGATCAGTTCCAGCCACAGCCGGGGGCTGGTGACGAACGAGAACGGGGACATCAGGGTCGCGCTGCCGCCGGCGTACAGCGGTTGCAGGATGCCGCCGATCAGGCCCATGTCGTGGTACGGCGGCAGCCAGCTGACGGCGTGGCTGTGGGGGCCGGTGCCGAAGGTCCGCTGGATCTCCCGTGAGTTCGCCAGCAGGTTGCCGTGGGTGACCATCACCCCCTTCGGTGATCCGGTGGAGCCGGAGGTGTACTGGAGGAAGGCGACGGTGTCGGCCCCGATCTCCGGGCGGCGCCAGGCATCGGCGTCGGGCATCGGGTCGGTCGGCGAGATCATCTGGGCCGCGCGGTCCCCGGTGAGGTACTCGGCGATGGAAGCGCCGTCCTCGTCGGCGAGCACGGCCGCGGCGCCGGCGTCGGCGAGTACCGCCGCGTGCCGGGCGGAGTGCCGCACGCGCGGCGGCGGGTAGAGCGGTACGGCCGTGGCTCCGGCGTACAGGCAGCCGAGGAACGCGGCGATGTAGTCGAGGCCGGGGCTGAGGAGGACGAGCACGCGCTCGCCGGTGAGGCCGCGGCCTTGGAGGTGTGCGGCGATGGAGCGGGCCTTGGCGTCGAGTCCGGCCCGGGAGAGTTCGTCGCGGCCGCCGTGGCGGCGGACGAAGGAGAAGGCGGTGCGGTCGGGGTCGGCGGCCGCCCGCTCGCGGACGAGGTCGGTGAACGTGCCCGTCGGGGCAGGGGGAAGCAGTGACACGGAAGTCTCCTGGGGTCGGCGGTGCGCGCGGATCAGACCGTGCGCCAGCGCAGCCAGCGGGCCGCTGCGGCGAGACCGGCGGCCGCCATCACGGTGAGGACGAGAAGGTCGATGAGGAGGGCGGGGCCGATGTCGCCCGCGAGGCTGAGGCGCAGGCCCTCGGCGGCGTACGTCGGCGGCAGCAGCATTCCGGCCAGGCGCAGCGGTGCGGGGAGGGACTCCGGCGGCATCAGCACGGGAGAGGCCAGCAAGAGGACGAAGACGAGCAGGTTGGTGACGACGACGGTCAGTTCGACGTCGTCGATGAGCGAGCCGATGGTCATGCCGAGTGCGGCCAGGGCGAGCGCGGACAGCGGCAGGACCAGCAGCAGGGCCGGGGAGAGGACCACGTCCGCGCCGAAGAGGTACTTCGCCGCGAGGACGGGAGTCAGCAGCCCGGGCGCGACCAGGACGAGCCGGGCGCAGACCAGGGCGGCCACGAAGGAGGCCTTGTTGATCGGCAGGGAGGCGTAGTAGAGCATCTGCCCCTGGCTCTTGAGATGCCCGATGCGCTGCGCCAGCGTGGCGATGCCCTCGGTGGCCAGGGCGAACACCGCGGCGCCGCTGACGATGTAGAGCATGCTCTCCGGGCCGGCGGGGGTGGTGCCGATGCGTGACAGCCCGAAGACCATGGCGAGCGGCATGAGGCAGCCGAACATCAGCGTCCACGGCCAGGTGGACCGGACCTCCAGCATCTGTTCGAGCCAGAGGTACGCGAATTCCACGCCCGCGCGGCGCATCCGCTGCCGCAACGTGCCCCGGCCGGGCCGGACCCCGTCCGCTGGGGCAGGGGTCGGGGCCGGGGCCGGGGCCGGGAGGGCCGTCGGCGCGGGGTCCAGGACGGCGACGGCCGGGGAGCCTGCACGGCCCGCCGGCACGGGGGCGGCCGCCTCTGCGGCTTCGGCGATGGCGATGACGTCGGCACCGGCACCGGTGCCCGCCTTGCCGTCCAGGGCGAGGTAGACGTCCTCCAGCGACGGCTGGGCCAGCCGGAAGTCGCCGATGCGGGACATGCCGACGGACTGCACCAACTGCTGCAGCAGCGCCGGGACCTGTTCGGTCGCGGACCGGATGACGTAGCTGCCGTCGCGGCTCCCGGCGGTCACCTCGCCGACGGCGCTCAGCTCCCGCACCTCGGCGTCGCTGAGCACCCCGGAGCCACGGACTAGCAGTTCCAGCCGGGTCCGGTCGCCGATCTGCTGCTTCAGCTCGTCGGGCGTACCGGAGGCCACCACCCGGCCGGCGTTCATCACGGCGACCCGGTGCACTGCGGACTCCGCCTCGAGCACGTTGTGGGTGACGAGCAGCACCGTGGTGCCGTCCTCGGCGTTGCGCCGGGCGACGGCATCCCAGATCACCCGCCGGTTGCGCGGGTCGAGTTCGTTGGTCGGCTCGTCGAGGACAAGGACCTTCGGCCGGCCCATCAGGGCCATGCCGATGTTCACCAGGCGCATCGAGCCGCCGCTGAGCTTGTCCACGTACCGGTCGGCCCGGTCCTCGAGGCCGAACTCCTCGATCAGCTCACGGGTCTGGAGCCTGGCGTCCCGCTCGCTCTGGCCGCGCAGCCGGCCGGTGAAGTAGAGCGCGCGGTGCACCTCCATCCGGCGCATCGGCAGGCCCGCCTGCGGCAGGAAGCCGGTGATGCGCTTGACGGCTTCGGGATCGCGGACCGGGTCCAGGCCCTCGACCCGCAGGGTGCCCGAGGTGGGCCGGGTCAGGCCGAACAACTGGGAGACGAGCGTGGTCTTGCCGGCGCCGTTGGGCCCCAGCAGGCCCAGGACCTGGCCCCGCTCGACGGTCAGCGTCACCCCGTCGTTCGCGCGGACGCGCTTTCCGTCGCGCCCGGTGTACTCCCGGGTCACGTCGTGGATGTGGATGGCGGCGTCACGGGTTGCCTCGGACACGGCTCCTCCTCACAGGGTCGTGACGCTGCGGACCACCGCGGCGTCGGTCGGTGCGTAGCCGTACGGGGAGGCCGCCACTGCGGCGGGTCGGGGTCCGGTGAGTGCCAGCGCCTCCTTCGGCAGCCCGCTGGTCAGGTCGAGGGCGTCGACGCGCAGCGGCCGGCCCGGGTCTGTGTCGCAGCTGAACTCGGCCGTGGCGGTCCCCCACCACTGGAAGACGACGTACGGGCCGTCCTCCTGCGGGAGGGAGGCCGCGTCCAGCCGCTCGCCGCCCACCCGGCACTCCAGGACTGCGCCGCGCTCCAGCCGGACCTGGATCATCCAGGCGTCGCGCCGGGTGGTGACCCGTACGTCGACGGTCCGACGGCCGTCGACCGTCCGCTCGCCGGTTGCGGCGATCTCCGGGGCCGGCAGGCCCAGCGCCGGTGCCTTGGCGGTCAGTGCGGGCGATTCGAAGGGGAAGTAGTGGTCGATGGGTGCACGGCGGGCCCCCTCGCCCAGGACCTTGGAGGTCCAGGCGTCCGGTTCGGGGTCGGGCGACACCCACAGGGACGTGCCCTCGGCGGTGTCCGCGACGTGGATGAGGGCGTCCGGGCGGGGCCGCACGGCGTCGTAGTCGTGCCGCACGGCGGTGGCGACGAGCAGCGCGCAGGCGGTCGCGGCCGCGAGGGGCACCGTGATCCTGCTGCGCGGGGACCCGCCGAAGACGGCGAGCAGCGGCAGCGCTCCGAGGCACAGAAGGGCGAAGGCAATCGCGGCGAGCGGCAGGCCGAGCGCGGTGAGGAGCATGTCCGCGAGCGGGGAGTACAGCACGGCGGCAACGGCGAGCGGTGCCGTCAGCCACACCGCGGCCGTGCCGGGGCGCGGCGCCGTCCCGCTGTCCGGGGCCGCCACCCACAGGGCGGGCAGCAGGGCCAGCAGCGGCCACTGGAAGAGGTAGCCGACGCCCGGGGCGAACAGGGTGGCGGCGGTCAGCAGGACGGCCCAGACGGCGGCCGAGCCGGCGAGCCATTCGGTCGGCCGCAGCCGGCCGCGCGCCGTGCGGGCCGCGGCCAGCAGCAGCGCCAGGACCGCGCACGCCATGGCGGCCACGTACCCGCCGCGGGCGTACGGTTCGTGGAGCGGCAGGGCGCGGGTTTCCGGACTCAGAGCGAGCGCCGCCCACCACAGGCCGGTGACGGTCAGCGCCACGGCGGCCGTCAGCAGCAGTACGGATCCTGCTGCCGCGGCGGCGCGCCGGGGCCGCAGGGCGCCGCGGCGGGCACCGCGGAAGGCGAGGGCGACGAGCGCGAACACGGTGGCCGCGGCCAGTACGGACGCCCACCGCACCGGGTAGTCGACCAGTACGCGGCCGAAGAGGTCGAAGTAGACGGCGGTGTGGCCGCTGCGCAGCGTTCCGGGGGCGTCGGCGAGCAGCCGGGTCAGCGCGAGCATGGTCTCGCCGTGGTGCTGGAGGCTGCCGCGGTCGAGCCGCTCGACGCTGTCCGAGGCGTCGTGGTAGTCCTGGAAGCCCTCGATGAAGGCGAAGTTGAGCCCGGTGGCGCCGGCGTCCCGGAAGGCCGTGAAGTCACTGCCGTTGGGCATGTGGCGGTAGACCTCGTAGGAGAGGGAGTTGGCGAAGGTCACCGCTCCCGTCTCGGACAGGGCACGGACGAGGCGGGCGTTGCCGTCACCGGCCTCGAACATCAGGGAGGGGCCGGAGCTGCCGCGCGCCTCCCAGTTGAGGACCGCGGCCACGTCGCCGACGCCGTGCCGGCGTACGTACGCGCGGGCGCCGAGCGCGCCGAGTTCCTCGCCGTCGGTGAAGAGGAACACCACGTCGCGGTCCGGCCGGTCACCGGTGCCGAGGGCGCGCAGGGTCTCGAGCATGGCGGCTACGGCGGCGCCGTCGTCCGCGGCGCCGGGTGCGCCGGGCGCGGAGTCGTAGTGCGCGACGACCAGCAGCGCGCCGTCCGCGGCCGGGGCGCGGCCCGGCAGGGTTGCCACGATGTTGTGCACGGTGGCCGCCGGGTACGGGCTGCCCCAGGCGCGGGTGGTGGCCTGGTCGGTCTCCACCGCCACCCGGGCGCCCAGCCCCGTCAGCCGGGACACCAGGTGTTCGCGCACCTGGACCTGCCGGGGGCTGCCGAGCGGGTGCGGCTCGGCGGCGACGACCCTGAGGTCCGCCTCGGCCCGGCCCGCGGAGAACTCGGCCGGGTCGGCGTCGGCCGCCAGCGGGGCCGGCGGGGTCACGGCGAGCACGGCCAGGACCGCCAGCACCGCGGGGACCAGCAGCG
Organism: Streptomyces sp. NPDC059957; assembly: GCF_042730015.1. NCBI lineage: Bacteria > Bacillati > Actinomycetota > Actinomycetes > Kitasatosporales > Streptomycetaceae > Streptomyces > Streptomyces sp. NPDC059957. The sequence continues at coordinate 36,253 of NZ_JBHWMB010000035.1, forward strand.
GGAGACACCGCAGGAGCGTCGCCCGCCATCGGGCCACGGGCGCGGCGGCGCCGCTCGGCGCGGTGTCCGGTGTCGTTGTCGGGGCGCCCACGGGGCGGTCTCCTTCGGTGTCGCCGCCGCCGGGCGAGGAGCCGGGGCGGATCCGGGCGGTGGGGGGAGGGAAGTGGTGGGGGAAGGGGAAAGGAGGGCCGGGAAGGGGGGTGCCGCCTTCCCGGCCTTTCCGGCCGTCCCGGCTGCTACGGGGCGGACGCGGACCCGGCCTCGTGGCGCTCGCGGACACTGCGCGGACGCATGTCGGTCCACACCTCGCCGATGTGGGCGAGGCAGGACTCCCTGGTGCCGGTGTGGCCGGCTTCGTGCCAACCGGCGGGCAGCGGTCGGTCCGCGGCCCAAAGGGAGTACTGCTCCTCGTCGTTGACGACGACGCGGTGGAGGTCTTCGGTCTGCGTGTCGGCCATGTCGGTGGTCACCTCGCTGCGTTCTGGAAGAAGTCGGACACGGTGAGTCCGGCGCCGTCGGCGACGGCGCCGTCGTAGGCCCAGCGGCCGACGGCGAGGTCCAGCACGCCGAGGCCGAAGGGGGAGAAGACGGCGGGCCGCGTGCGGTCGCGTGCGACGCGGCCGTGGAGCAGGTCCGCGAGGGTGCCGTCGATGAAGTCGCGGTTGCCGACCTGTTGCTCGGCCAGGTGGAGGGAGGTCCGCTCGCGTACCGCGTGGTCGATGTCGTCGGTGAAGTTCTGCGACGCCAGGATCAGTTCGGGTGCGAGGTCGCGCAGGGACAGGTGGAGGACGACCGGGTTGTGGGCGAGCAGCCGGGGGTCGTGCAGGTGGGGTTCGCCGGCGACGGTGGTGAGGACGACCAGATCGCAGTCGAGGAACGCTTCCTCCACGGTGTCGACGGCCCGGACGTCCGTGCCTTCGGGGCTGTGGGAGGACAGGCCGGCCGCGAAGCGTTCGGCGTTCTCCCGCTTGAGGTCGAAGACGCGGTAGCCGTCGGCCGCCCAGCCGAGGTCGGTGAGGAAGCGGGTGACGTGGCCGGCGATGAGGCCGCTGCCGACGATGCCGATGCGCCCGGCCGTGCGGGAGCCGATGAGCGTCTCGGCGCCGAGGACCGCGGAGGCGGCGGTGCGGGTGGCGGAGATGATCGACGACTCGATGCAGGCGTACGGGTAGCCGGTCTCGATGTCGTTGAGCAGCAGCACCGCCGAGGCGCGGGCGAGGTCGTGCCGGGTGTTCTCGGGGAAGCTGGCGATCCACTTGATGCCGGCGGTCTCCGTCTCGCCGCCGAGGTAAGCGGGAAGCGAGATGATCCGGGCCGTCGGGCGGTCCGGGAAGCGCAGGAACGCGCTGTGCGGGTTGGCGGTCTCCCCCGCGTCGTGCGCGAGGTAGGCGCGGCGCACGGCGTCCACGCACTCCTCGCGCCGGCCCTCGACACGGCGCAGGATGTCCGGGGCGCCGAGGACGGTGAGGGCGGGGAGCGGGGCGGGGACCGGTACGGCCTGCGGATCGGTCGGGGAATCGGTCGCGAAAGCGGTCACGGGATCGGTCACGAGGTCGGTCATGGGGCTTCCTTTCAGCCGCTGAGGGCCGCGAGGCCGTCGACGGCCGCGGGGGCGTCGTCGGAGAGGGCGGGTCCGGTGGTGGGGACGGCCGCGGCTGCGGGGCTCGCGCCCAGGTGCTCGGCCGTCCAGACGGGGTCGTAGATGGTGTCGGCGTACGCCTGTCCGCGGTCGGCGCAGAGGAAGGCGACGGTGGGCCGCCGGGGAAGGTCGCGCCCCTCGAAGTAGCGGCCGATCGCGGCGTACACGCTGCCGGTGGAGCCCCCGCAGTACAGGCCGTGGCGGCGCAGCAGCTGGTGGCAGCCCTCGGCAGCCTCCGCCTCGGGGACGATGACGACGTCGTCGATCACGGCCTCCCGGACGAGGGGAGGGACCATGCTGGAGCCGAGCCCGGGGATGCGGCGCACGCGGGGCGGGCGGCCGAAGATGGCCGAACCCTCGGCATCGACGGCGACCACTCGGACGTCCGGGTAGGTCTCCTTGACCCGGCGGGAGAGTCCTGCGACGGTGCCGCCGGTGCTGACGCCGACGAAGAGGTAGTCCAACTGCGGGAGGGCGTCGCACAGTTCGCCGCCGGTGAGCGTGCGGTGGGCCTCGACGGCGTCGGCGTTGGCGTACTGGTTGGGCCAGTACGCGCCGGGCGTCGCGGCGACGAGTTCCTGGACGCGGTCGAGTCGGGTGGCGAGGAAGCCGCCGCTGGAGTCCCGCCGGGTGACCTTCTCCACCCGGGCGCAGACCATCCGCAGGTACGTCTCGGTGGACGCGTTCACATTGGGGTCGATGACCGGCACGAACTCGAGGCCGAGGGCCCTGCAGAACGAGGCGAGCGAGATGGCGAAGTTCCCGGAGGAGGACTCCACGACGGTGCTGCCGGCGGTGATGTCGCCGCGCTCGATCGCCCGCTTGAGGATCCAGAACGCCGAGCGGTCCTTGCTGCTGCCGTTCGGGTTGCTGAACTCGAGCTTGGCGAAGAGGTCGAGACGCTCGTCGGCGAGCTGAACCAGCGGGGTCCGTGGCATCGCGGAGCGCAGTGCCGCGATCCGCGCGGCGAGCGCGTCGGCACCGCCCTGGCCGGACGGCCGGGTGTGGTTCACGTCAGTCCATTCCTGTCGGTGAGGAGCGATTCGGTCGTGCGGGACCCCGGATCGGTGGTTCCGGCCGAACCTTCGGGCGGGTACGGCCGGCGGGTGGTTCGCAGGTGAGGGGCCGTGGCGTGCCGCGCGGGCGGCAGGCGCGGCGGCGATCGGAGTCGGGTGGCGGGGGCCGTGCGCCTGATGTCGGCCGGGCGGGCCGGAAGTTGAGTGGTGACGGCAGGCTGCGAGCGGCGGGCGGCCGCTGGGCCCGGTGTGCGCCACGGGGGGCCGTACGGGCGGGCCGCCTCGGATGCCGGGGCACCGAACCGGGCATGCCCGGAGCGGGAGTTCACCGGTCGGTTCACCGGAACGGGGGGGCGCGGCCGGGGGCTGCTGCCGTCGCGGGGAGCGGGAGCGGGAGCGGCAGGGTGGGGTGGGGTGCGCGAGCCTCAGTGCGGAGCACGACGCACGGCGGGGCACGGCGGGGCGAGGCGACGCACGGCGGGGCGGGGCACGGCGCGGCAGAGCGGATCGCGGCGCGGCGGTGCACGCGGTGGCGTGGCCGGAGTGTGCGTGGCGCCTCCCGCCCACGGGCCGGCTGCCCCGGGTCCAGGATTCACCGCGTCCCCGATTGACCGGTTCTCCGATTGACCGGTTCTCCGATTGACCGGTTCTCCGAATCACCGGTTCTCCGAATCACCGGTTCTCCGAATCACCGCGTCGGCGCGCGGCCCCGGACCGGTGTTCGACCGACGGGTTGCCGGCCGGGCTGGTCAGTCCCAGGCCCAGGTGTCCTTACCGCCGGCGGTGCCGCCCTGGCCGGCCGGCGCCTGCTGCGCCTCCGCCACGGAATTGACCGTGCTCTGCGGGGCGGCGGACGCCGTGGCCGAAAGAGATATCCCGGCGACGGCCACAGAAACCGCGACGACGGCCATGCGGACGGAAGTCTTCATACGTGCGGTCATTTCGTTCTCCTCTGAAATATTCGTCGTTCTCTCACCGCGGGCGCTTTCGGTCGCCGGGATGCTTTCCGGGCGCTTTCCGTTCGGCGATGACTCGATCCTGGCCTGTCCGCGGCGCCGTGTCAGCCCTTCCCGCGTGGCCGCTGGAGGCCATGTCACCCCCCTGCCAGGTGGCCGCCCGCTGTCACCATCCGTACGGAGGCTCCGATTCCTCACCTGCGGCGGACACGCCGAGCATGAGGTCCCCGCCGCACTCCACCAGCCGCCAGGAGTCCAGGACTTCACAGGTCAGCCAGTCCATCCAGGCGGACCTGGCGGTGTCCTCGGCGGCCCGCAGACCGGGTGCGGTCACGAAGGTCATCGCGACCACGCAGTGCGGCAGCCGCCGCAGGGTGACGTGCTGGACGTTTCGTCCCGGCCGCGCGGCGAGCAACGCGCCCAACGGGCCGAGGTCTACTCCCCGGAGCGGGTCCGAAACCCCAGGGGGGATCTGGAGAATCACTTTGATTGCGTACACGGAACGCACCTTAGGGGGCGCACCCATTCGGCTTCCCGGCACCGTTCGTGGCCGATTGGAGCCATGGCACCGAACGGCCAGTGCGCGGCCACCGAGCCTAGCTGAAATGGCTCAATAATCGAGGAACTCGACGCTCTTGGAAGCCGTCCGAGCCGTCCGAAGCAATCTCTCTAAGCGAGGTAAGGCACGTGCCGGAACTGTCACCGACCATCGGCCGGAGCGGCCCCGACGAGCCGCACGACGAGCAGCCCTACACGTACCGCCGGGAGCCGCTGTCCGAGCCCGACTGGCGCCGGTTCCCGGCCTGGCGCGACGTCACCGAGGCCGAGTGGAGGGACCCGCAGTGGCAGCGCGTCCACTGCGTGCGCAACGTCCGCCAGCTCCGCGCGGTCGTCGGCGACGCCCTCTCCGACGAGTTCTGCGCAGACCTGACGGACGATCAGGCGCAGTGGGCCACGATGTCGCTGCTGGTGCCGCCCCAGATGCTCAACACGATCGCTCCGCAGGCCGTCCCGCGTGGTCCGGGCAGCCTGACGGACGCCTTCGTCCACGACCCGGTGCGGCGCTACATGCTCCCCCTGCGCAGTGACCGCACCGACCCCGCGCTCGACGGCTGGACCAGCCATCCCTTCGCCTCCCGCGACTCCTTGCACGAGCAGGACATGTGGATCACCGAGGGACTGGTGCACCGCTACCCGACGAAGGTGCTGGCGGAGCTGCTGCCGACCTGCCCGCAGTACTGCGGTCACTGCACCCGGATGGACCTGGTGGGCAATTCGGTGCCCCAGGTCGCGAAGCTCAAGTTCTCCGCCAAGCCCGCGGACCGGCTCGACGCGATGCTCCGCTACCTGGAATCGTCGCCGGGCATCCGGGACGTCGTCGTATCGGGCGGCGACCTCGCCAACATGCCGTGGCCGCGCCTGGAGGCCTTCGTCACCCGGCTGCTGGAGCTGGAGAACATACGGGACATCCGGCTGGCGTCGAAGGCCCTCGTCGGCCTCCCCCAGCACTGGCTGGCCGCGGACGTGCTCGCCGGCCTGGAGCGGCTCGCCTCCCTGGCGCGCTCCCGCGACGTCAGCCTCGCCCTGCACACCCACGCGAACGCGGCGCAGTCCGTCACCCCGCTGGTCGCGGAGGCCTCCCGCGCCGTCCTGGCGACCGGAATCCGGGACGTGCGCAACCAGGGCGTGTTGCTGCGGGGCGTCAACGACTCCCCCGAAGCGCTGCTGGACCTCTGCTTCGCCCTGGCCGACCACGCCGGTGTCACGCCGTACTACTTCTACATGTGCGACATGATCCCCAACGCCGAGCACTGGCGGGTCGCCCTGCACGAGGCGCAGCGACTGCAAACGAGCATCCTGGGCTGGCTTCCCGGCTTCGCCACACCGCGGATCGTCTGCGACGTCCCGCTGGTGGGCAAGCGCTGGGTGCACCAGACCACGGAGTACGACCGCACGCTGGGCATCAGCCACTGGGACAAGAACTACCGGACCCGGCTGGACACCACGGGCGAGGGTCCCGGCGACGGCGCGTACGTCTATTACGACCCGATCCACACCCTCCCGGAGGAGGGACGCACGTGGTGGCGCGAACGCTGGGGCACGCCGGCCCAGGGCGCCACCCCGCTCCCGCCGGCCGGGGCACCCCTCCCGATCGGCTGACCACGGCCCCGTCAGGGCTGCCGGCCGGCAGCCGACCACCGGCACCACGCTGTCGGCGCGGCCTGCAGTTCGAGTACGGCCGGTCGGTCGAGGGGGTCGACGGTCCGGCCGGCGCGGAGGCTGCCGCTGTCGAGCTGGTCGAGTGCGCGCGTGGCCGTCTTGATCACGGCCGGGAGTGCGGCGGCGGCGTCGCGTCCTGCGAACCTAACGGTCCGATATGAGCTTGAATGCGAATGATGTGATGCTCTATCACAACATGAGGTTCCGCATTCTGGTGAAGGGGGCTTCGTTGGCGACCGATCAACGTTCCCGCACGGACAGGGTGGTCTTCGGGGTCACTGCGGTCCTGACACTCGCCTTCGTCCTGTGGGGCGCAGTGGCGACGGACTCGCTGGAGAGCGTGTCGAGCAGCCTGCTCGAAGGGCTCATCCACAACGGCGGCTGGGCTTTCATGCTCGCTGCCAGCGCTTTCGTTGTCTTTGCCCTCTGGTTGGCGATCAGCCGCTATGGACGGATCTGCCTCGGCCGCGAGGGCGAGCCGCCGGAGTTCCGCACCGTCTCCTGGGTCGCCATGATGTTCAGCGCCGGCATGGGCATCGGGCTCATGTTCTACGGTGTGAGCGAACCCCTGGCGCACTACGGGAAGCCTCCGCCCGGCACTCACCCCGTCGACTCCGCCGAGCGGATGCAGACCTCCATGGCCACCACTCTGTTCCACTGGACGCTCCACCCCTGGGCGATCTACGCGGTCGTCGGCCTCGCCATTGCCTACAGCACGTTCCGTCGCAACCGCCGCCAGACGATCAGTGCGGTGTTCGAGCCGCTGATCGGCGCCCGACACGCACACGGCGGCATCGGCCGTGTCATCGACATCGTGGCCATCTTCGCCACCCTCTTCGGCTCCGCGGCCTCGCTGGGCCTCGGGGCCCTCCAGATCGGCAGCGGCTTTCGTGAACTGGGCTGGATGGAGTCGGTCAGCACCGCGCTCCTCGTCGCCATCATCGCCGTCCTGACCGTCGCCTTCGTCGCCTCCGCCGTCTCCGGCGTGGAACGTGGCATCCAGTGGCTTTCGAACATCAACATGGTGCTCGCCCTCCTCCTCGTCGTGTTCGTGTTCATCGCCGGGCCGACCATCATCGTGCTCGACCTCCTGCCCACCTCCCTCGGCGCCTACCTCGGCGACCTCCCCCAGCTCATCGGCCGCACCGAGGCCACCGGCGCCGGCGAGGTCGCCGAATGGCTGGGCAGCTGGACGGTCTTCTACTGGGCCTGGTGGATCTCCTGGACGCCGTTCGTCGGCATGTTCATCGCCCGGATCAGCCGCGGACGCACCATCCGGCAGTTCGTCGGCGGCGTCATTCTCGTACCGAGCACAGTCAGCCTGCTCTGGTTCGCCGTCTTCGGCGGCACGGCCATGAAGCTCCGGGAGAGCGGCGGCCTCGAGGAGGAGAGCACCCCCGAGGGACAGCTCTTCGGACTGCTCCAGCAGTTCCCCATCGCCACCGCGATGAGCCTGCTGGTCATGGTCCTCGTTGCCATTTTCTTCGTCTCCGGCGCCGACGCCGCCTCCATCGTGATGGGCACGCTCTCACAGAAGGGCGTCCTGGAACCGTCCCGGCTGGTGGTCGTCTTCTGGGGCGTGGTCACCGGCGCCGTCGCGGCCGTCATGCTGCTCATCGGCAACGGCAAGGGCGACGCACTCGCCGGACTGCAGAACCTGACGATCCTCGTGGCAGCGCCGTTCACCCTGGTCATGATCGGCATGTGCGTGGCACTCGTACGGGACCTGCGCCAGGACCCGCTCATCGTCCAGGGCGAACAGGGTGAGGAAGCCGTCGCCGTCGCCGTGGCCGCCGGCCACGAGGAGTTCGGCGGCGACTTCGAGATCCGCATCGGCCCGGCCGGCGACCGAGAAGCGGACACCGGGCAGCCCCCTGAGGCACCTCAGCCCCCGAATCCGTAGGACAGCCGAGCGCCTGGCGCTCCCCTCTCGATTACGGTCGGCGCCCCCTGTTGCGACAGCCGTGGCTCCGGCGCCGCGGCCTTGAGTGGGGCACGCCCGACCTGGTGCGCGCCCGGCCTGTGGAGCTTGCGGCGTACCCGCTCTCCGCACAAAGGCTCCTGCGCGCTCTCGACGGCGGCCAAAGCCCAGGAGCCGGGGCCGGCGGCCCAGGTGCGGGCCACCTTCCCCTCCGGCTCGGCGAGCTGTCGCGGCACGACGCCGGCCCGATGGTCTTGGAACTCGCCGTCCACGAGGAGTGCCGCGTGGCACCGCCGGTCGGTTACCAGGTCGGCAAGTGTGAGGCTGTGAGGCCGTCGCCGACAGGTCGGCTCAGCTGGGTGACGCGTTCGCCTGGGTGCGGTGTTCCACAGCGGCGGCAACTGGTGGTGAACTTCGCCGGTCTCCTGGCGCAGAAGATGCCCAAGCGCCAGGTCCGGCCGTGGGGTAGCACCTTCGCCTTCGCCTGGGTGCGCCTCTACGAGCACCTGGGGCCGCCGCCAGTACGTGAAGGGATTCCTCCGCGTCTACGACCCTGCCGGTAACGAGACACCCGGGGTCATCACCTGCACGGCCTCGGGTAGAGACCGGGAGGGCCGCGCGGTCGAGGCGGCCTACATCACTGCCTGGCCTGCTGCCAGAACGGCAGCAGGCCAGGCAGATGCCCGTCCCGCCCCCTTCACCCATGTCTCCGAATTGGCCGTTATCAGCTGTCCACGGTGGTTCTGCGGCTCCCGCGGAGCAGGAAGACGGCCACGACCGAGAAGGCGATCATGATGATCGTGACCGCCGAGGCGAGGACGGACCAACCCCCGGTCTGGTCCGTGACCGTCTTGTCAACGCCGCCGCCGGCGAGGGATGTCGTCGGGTCGGTGAGGGCGTGGAGGGCGATCGCGGCCCAGACCGTGCCGGTGACGCGCATGGTGAGGTACACGCAGACGCCGAAACCGAAGGTGTAGATCACCGTGAGGAACACCGTGCTCCACTTCATCCCGGACAGCACGTTCGTGACGTGCATGAGGGCGAACAGCAGCGAGGACACCACCATCACGAACCGCTCGGAGTGACCGGCGCCGCGCAGCGTCTGGACCACGAGGCCGCGTGTCGCCAGTTCCTCGGCGAGTCCCACGCAGACACCGAGGACAGCGATGAGAACGACCTGTTCCGGCTGCCAGATGCTCCAGTCAGTGGACGCGGCATGACAGACGATCGCGGTGACCACGAGCGCGGGGCCGATCCACATCCAGCCCCGGCCGCGAACCGTCTGCCGGCCGAAGACGGAGCGGAGCCATCCGATGGAGGCCGTGAAGCCGAGAAGCGTCACCGCACCTATCGCGATCGGCAGCACCAGGCCGAAGAAGATGCTGGCACCGGTCGCCAGCACGTTGTCCTTGCTCATTTAAGACCATCGAATAATAGAGCATCAGAATACCGCTAACCGGACACATGGATGCATGGATGCGCGAGGCGGCTGAAAGCCCAGCGCAGCAGGTCGCGGTCCGGGCGCGGGCGCCCGGTGCGCTCCAGGGCAGTGCACATGGGGGCGGCCTGTTCGTCGGCGAAGGTGATGTCGGACGGGGCGGCGTCTTCCCAGACGGGGTGGAAGAGCGGGACGAAGTCGAGGACCCTTCGGGCGTGACGCGGGTGAACTGCTGCCAGATGAAGATCCGGGAGGACAGCATCGGTTGGGGGCACAGGACAGTACGGCCGCCGGCTCAGCCGACGAAGACGATCACGACCCGCAGGCCGTGGTCACCGCCGTGACCGGCAACCCCAAGCTGGACTGCACCGACAACCTCGCCGAATCCGTCCACGGAGCCGAGCCTTCGCGCATCGCCGGCTGTTCCGTCCACCAGCTCGGACGCCCCGGAGAGTTGAGCCACTCCCCCAGGAGAAACCCTCCCCCCGCATCACTGCCCCCAGCCCTGGAGGGTGCCCGCCCATGGCCAGTCACGACGTTCTGCTCCGTCGCGCCGCTGACTCCGACGCACGTCCCACGGCCGACGTCTGACTGCGTTCCCTCACCGCCGCACTGCCCACCGTGCGCTGCGCCCACGACGAAAGCCGACGCACACGACTGGTTCGCCCGCGTCCTCGTATCGGCGCACCAGTTCTACGAGCCCCACGGCTTCAGCCCGGTCCAGCGCACGGATGGGCTGCGCAACGACGTGCGCGAGCCGGACGTCCGAGGCATCTGGCAGCCCCACCGGCACGCTGACGTTGAAGGCGGTCACCCCGGACTCCGGGGTGACCGCCTTCAACGTCGTGGAGCCCGGTCTACGGAGTGGCAACGACAGCTCTGATCGTCGGTGGCAGCGGCTCCCCCGGGACCGAGTTGGTCCGGCAGGTGAGAGAGCAGCAGGGCACACCACCGTCGCGGCCTATGCGGCCAAGCCCGGCGCCGCCTTCACCGGCCGGGTGTCGATCGACGCCGCCCTCTTCCGAGCCGCACGCGGCTCAGAACTTCGGGTCCGGGAACTGTGCCGCGCACAGCTCCGCGGCCTCTTCCTGGGTCTCGACGGAGGGAGGGGAACCGTCGAGCGGTTGGCGCGCGGTCTCCTTCATGCAGGCCACGGCGATGATGCCGACCAGCGCCGCCCCCATCGAGTAGTAGGCGGGCATCAGGTTCGAGCCGCTCCAGCTGATCAGGGCGGTGACCACCAGCGGGGTCGTCCCGCCGAAGAGCGAGGTCGACAGGTTGTAGCCGACCGACAGGGAGCCGTACCGGACCTGCGTCGGGAACAGAGCGGGCAGGGCGGCGGACATCGTCGCGAGCAGGCAGACGAGCGACAGCCCCAGCGCGAGCATGCCGAGCCCGACCGTGAGGACGCTGCCCTGGCCGATCAGGAGGAACGCGGGCAGGGAGAGCAGGAAGAACCCCGCCATGCCCGTCATCAGCACCGGCTTGCGGCCGAAGCGGTCGGAGAGCCTGCCGACCCGGCTGATCACCAGCATCAGGAAGAGCATCATGCCCAGCAGGACGAGCAGGCCGTGCGTCTCGCTGTAGCCCAGCTCGTCGGACAAGTAGGTCGGCAGGTACGACAGCACCAGGTAGACGTTGATGTTGTACGCGCCGACCAGGCAGACGCACAGGACCAGCGTCGGCCAGTAAAGACGGAAGATCGTCGCGAGGTCGCCCTTGGTGGTGGAATCCACGGCGTCGCCGGCGTCCGCGGCGTCCGCGGTCTCCGTGGCGAGCGCCTTGCCGCCCTCCAGCTTCTGGAAGGCGGGCGTCTCGTCCAGGCGCAGCCGCAGATAGAGGCCGACCAGGCCCAGCGGCCCGGCGACGAGGAAGGGGACGCGCCAGCCCCAGGCCTCCATCTGGCCGTCGTCGAGCACGGCGTACAGCGTGGTGACGAGGCCGGCCGCGCCGACGTATCCGGCCAGAGTGCCGAACTCCAGGAAGCTGCCGAAGAAGCCACGGCGCTTGTCGGGCGCGTACTCGGCGATGAAGGTGGAGGCGCCGCCGTACTCACCGCCGGTCGAGAAGCCCTGCACCATGCGGAAGAGGATCAGCAGGGCGGGGGCCCACAGGCCGATCGCGGCGTGCGAAGGGATGAGTCCGATCGCGAACGTGCCCACCGCCATCATGATCATGGTGAGTGCCAGGACCCGTTTGCGGCCGAGGCGGTCGCCCATCGGGCCGAAGAACATCCCGCCCAGCGGCCGTACCAGGAAGGCCACGGCGAAGGTGGCGAACGAGGACAGCAGCTGGGTGGTGGCGTTCCCGGACGGGAAGAAGACGTGTCCGAGGGTGACGGCCAGATAGGAGTAGATGCCGAAGTCGAACCACTCCATGGCGTTGCCGAGCGAGGCCGCCTTGACGGCGCGCTTGACCGTCGCCTCGTCCGTGACGGTGATGTCTGTCCTGCGGAGTCTGGGGTTTCTGCGCTGCCTGACGGCACGGAAGAGGATGGGATGGCGCTTCACCGCTTCGGGATCGGCCACCTGCGGGGGATTGGGGGCCACCATGGGCCGGTCCTTTCCTCGGTGGGTGTTCCAGCCATCCCGTCTGCGCGGTCATCGTGCTCGCAAACGGTCCGGGCGACCGAATGCGATGTGGATCACACCGCTCCGCAGCCGAGCGGTGGGCGCGGGTGGTCCTTCTGCTTCATGTCCCACCCGCCCACTCCAGCGACGAACTGATCGGCCGCAGCGTGCGCTGAGATGCCGCGCGCCCGCTACTTCAACGAGAGCCACATGTCGACGCTCTCGATCCCCCGTTCGCGAAAGACTCCGGCCGGCCTGAATCCCGCCTTTTCGTAGGCGCGGATCGCCTGGGCATTGGAGGTTCGGGTGCCGCCGAAGAGGATGACGTGGCGGCATCCGCGCTGACGCAGGATGCCGAGCGCCCCTTTGAGCAGCTCGGTTCCGAGACCGTTGCCCTGCAAATGATCGGCAACGACGGGGGCGATGCGGCAGTCCTCGCCGTCCTCGATGGTCCACCCGAGATTCCGGTAACGCGCTTTCTCGCCCTCCGGGATTGCGAACTGGGCCAGCAGATAGGCCACCACGCGATCGTCATGGGCATCCGCCAGCACGAAACGCAGGGCGGTCAGGTCGTCGTCAAGAGCGGCACAGATCCGCTCCGCTTCAGTCCGGTCGAGCGGATGTGGGCGGTATCGCTCTCTGGTCTCCGCCGAGAGTGCTTCGAGGAACTCCCCAAAGCTGGAGGCGTCTCCACTCTTCAGAGCACGCAGGGTGGCGACAGCGCCGTTGATCCCGGTGACCGGCCTCGCGAGGAACGGGGGCGCCGTGGATTCGTCCATGCCGGGCAGCGTAACCGACCTGTACGGCGCTATCCATGACGGCTCCGACGCCGTGATCACAGCCCCCACATGCAGATCATCTCCGTCGTGGGCCCTGGGATCCGCCAGCCGGCCACAACGTCCTGTCGGGCTCGCGTGACATGCTCCAGACCGGCCCACTCGGTCAGCTGGGCGTACGTCGCCATCGAACGATCCTCTTCCGTCGCCTGTGGCCCTGCCCCTCCCTGACCCTATCGAGCCGGTCTCAGGTCAAGGCACGGCCGCACTTGCGGGACAACAACCTTTAGGGCCGGCTGGTATTCACGAAATGGTGCGGGGGGCCTCAGCCCCGCCGCCTGCTTGGACGGATCGGACGGTGCGTTCGTGGAAGGCGGCGAGGCCATCCGGTGGGAGGAGGGCCGGGCTACCGGTGAGGGTGTACCACTCCTCCGCCCCGGTGTACCGGATGCGGACGTGGACGGTGTCGTGGGGGCCGCGGGTGGTGGTCAGGGTGACGTCGCCCGTGATGACGCCGACCTCGTCCGTCATCGCGCCGCCGGGCCCCGCCTTGACGTGGGCGGTCAACGAAACCGATGACCCTTCCTGACCGGCGTGGTGGTAGGGGTGCGGTTGGGTGGTCATCGGCACGTCTCCAGCGTCTCGGTGAGCTTGGTCTTCTCTGTCTGGGCGATGGCAGGTGGTGGGTGCTCTGCACGTTCGTTCGTGGCGTCGGAGGGCTGCAGTCGTCGGGGCCCTGGCCGCCCTTTGCCCGGTTCGTCGCCGCCGATACCGCGCGGAGCTGTGGGTGGGGCAGGCCATTCGCGAACTCCTTGCGGCGCTCCGTAGTCCACCATCCGACTCCCGAGCGCCGGGCGTTCGCCAGGGGGACCATGTGCTCGGTGTCCGGCTCCCACCTGTTGAACCCCGTCATCAGCTGCCGGCCCGCGACCTTCAGGCCGGCGAGCTGACCGCAGGCCACCATCGTCGTCGACATGCCCGGCAGCGCCCGCACCCCAGGCGCACCCCCCGTTCCCCCGCCGTCCCTGGCCCGGGGACGGACGGTTTGGCGTCACCACACCGGCGCGCAGCTGAATCTGACGTGCCATAACCGCCCCAAACCCCATGAGAGAGAACCTCCGCTGACCCTGCCCACCGCGTCTACCCCGAAAGGCCACCAGGGCACCCCTGGCAGACGCCCGCACGAATCCACCCGGCCCGACTCGGAGGTACGCAGACACCGAGGGTGGATTCGGCCCGACGAGAGAAGGAGGACCGGCCGATGGCTGGGGTGGGCTCGCGGGCCATGGGCAGGCCTGGGGTCCGTTCCGTCTTCGGAGCACGCAGTGCGCCTCAGGTCCGCGTCGGTGCACGGGGGTTGATTTTCACACCCATGCGCGGCCTGTTCGGGAGCCCGTCCGTCCTCAGTTCCCCGCAGGGAGCGGGGTCGGGGGGACAGGGAAGGTCGGTAGGGCGTCCGTGGGGGGTGGGGAGGGGGCGGGGGTGAGGGTGGGGCAGACGCGGCGGAAGGGGACGCCCGGGGCCATCCGTTCCCATTCGGCGCGCGTGGGGTTGGCCGCGGCAAGGCGGCAGGCGCGGGTGGTCCCGGCCCCCGCTCACGGCGAACGGTCCGACGCAGAACGGAGCGCGTCAGCGGGCCGGCGCGGCCGCCCTCCGGGAGTCCAGTCCCGGCCAGGGCCCCGCACCGGCCCACCCGCCGATCAGCCGATCAGCCGATCAGGGGGCGTCGACGAGTACCCGCCCGTCGGTCGGCACGGTTGCCGTGAGCCCGTTCGCGTACGCGTTCTGCACGCGGGACCGCTCCGTCGCGTTGGGCACGGCGTTCGTGCAGGCCGTCCCGGCGCTGGACCCGGACATCAGCTGGGAGCACGGCCCCGGCTTGGTGTCCGGGAGGCCCAGGCTGTGGCCGAGCTCGTGCGCGGCGATGCGCGTCTTGTCGTACCCCTGGCTCACGGCCTGCGCGCCGAGTTCGACCCGCACCTGTCGCCCAGGACGGACCGGACCGAGGGTCGCCTGCGGCCAGCCGGTGGTGGCCACGATGACGATCTCGGCCCGGACCCCGGGCGCGGCCTCAACCAGCCGGACGTTGCTGACGTTCGCGTTCCAGGAAGCGACCCCGGCCGCGATGGCCGCTTCCCAGCCGCCCGCCCTGCTGTCATCGTAACGGAGCGTCACCACCGCTGCGGAGGCGTCCGATACGGGCGCGGGTGCCGCGGTAGCGGTCGCGGTGGGTGCCGCCGCGAGAACCATTGCGGCGGCGGATATGCCGACTTTCAGCCAGGTGCCCAGAGACATGGTCGTCTTCCTTCATGCATGGGGGGACCCGGCCCCTCGGTGGAGCCGGGGCACTGGAGACGCCGCCACCGCCCGCCTGTGGCCGCAACGTTCGGACAGCCGCCCCTCCGGAGCCCTAAGAAAATAGCCCCGCACCCCACCAACCCGTCATGCACCTGTCAGCCAATTCCGGCAGGCACTCCAGCCGGTGCCCGGTCAGCGGGCGCCACCGTCCAGGGGCCCTCTCGGCCGCGCTCGGCGAGCGGGTGCGCGCGGATCGGTTACGCACGCGCCTCTGGCGGCAGCAAGCCCGAGCAGGGGGCGAGAGGGAAGGGCAGGCCGAAGCAACTCACAACGCACGACCGGTGTGTCCCGAAAAGGGTAGATATTGATCTGATGTAAACAATGATCGAATCACCCCCGGCGCCTCCCCCGAAGAAGGAGTCAGACAATGAGGCCACTGCGTCGCCCCCGCCAGGCCGCCACCTTGCTCGCCGCGCCTGCATTCGCTCTCACTCTCGCCGGCCTGGCCGCCACCCCCGCTCACGCCGCCACCATCAACGTGCCCTGCTCCCCCGCCGCCCTCATCCAGGCCATCACCACCGCCAACAGCACCCCCACCACCTCCGACACCCTCAACCTTGCCCGCGACTGCACGTACGCCTACACCGAGCAGATCGCCGGCCCCGGCCAGGCCGCGCTCCCCCAGATCACCAGCCTCATCACCATCAACGGACGCAACGCCACCATCACGCGCGACGAGAGCGCCGGCAACGAATTCCGGTTCTTCAGCCTCCCCCCGACCTCGCGCGCGAACCTGACGCTCCGGGACCTCGCCCTCACCAACGCCAGAGCCGGAGGAGGCGCCCAGGGCGGGGCCATCCAGCTGGGATTCGGCACCGTTGCTTCCCTTGCCAACATCCGCCTCACCGGCAACACCTCCGGCAACGGAGGCGGCGCCATCAACAACAACAACGGAACCCTCCGCGTCGTGGGTTCCTACTTCAAGGGCAACAGCACCGAAGCCGGCCACGGCGGTGCCATCCTGAGCAGCGGCACCACACGCGTGGACCTCAGTGTCTTCACCTACAACTCCACCAGCCCGGTCAGCGGTGGCAACGGCGGAGCCATCGCGCACACCACCGCCTCTGCGCCCTTCGCCCTGACCGCGAGCATCCTCACCGGCAACGAGGCGAAGGTCCTGGGCGGCGCCGTCCACAACAACAGCTCCTCCGCGACCATCTCCGACTGCCAGATCCGCAGCAACGACGCCAGAACCGGCGGGGGCATCGCCAACTTCGGCACGCTCACCATCAACATGCTCACCGCCATCCGTGGCAACACGGCAAGCTTCTCCGGTGGCGGCATCTACAACTTCGGAACGCTCACGACCCGCAACACCACCATCGACAGGAACGCGGTCACCCAGGGAACCGGCGGCGGCATTCACAACCAGGGTGACGCAACGCTCAACGACTCCCGTGTCACGGGCAATACGGCGGCCTACGCTCCCGCCGGCATCCACAGCGAAGGCGGGAGCGTCACTCTGAACCACACCACCGTCGCGAACAACAACCCCGGCAACTGCGATCCCTCAAACCCCGCTGTCACCGGCTGCGCTCTGTAAGGTTCCCCCGGGGCGGGTGCACCGAGCCGGAAGAAGACCCGGTTCCTCGGCGGAGCCGGGATCCGCGCAAGATCCCCGTACGGATGCGCGGACCTGTTCGCACGCCGAGGGTCTGGCGTCCCGGACCCGCCCGGATTCCGGGGCTCAGCTGCCGTGCTCAGGCGACACGGGGCTGCTCATCGGCCAGGCGGTCGAGGTGGGCGTCGCGGGCAGTTTCCCACAGCACGCCGGTCTCGGGCGAGGGATAGCCGTGCGTGGCGATGTCCTCCAGCACGGAGGCGAGGACGTCGACCTTGGCGCGCTGTTCGGCCGCGTACGCGAGGACGGATGCGGCAGCGTGCTCGTCGAGGGGCTGACGGTCGGGCGCGGTGGCCGGCTGCTGGCTCATCCGGGGCTCCTGGGCTGTCATCTGGCGTGTGCCCCCACGATATCGCCGCTGTGGGGCCTGGGCGTCCGCTACGGGGAAACCATGTGCGGGAAGGGGGATCCTGCATGTGGCCCGGCCAGAACTGGACGAGGTGGCGCTCCGCTCCGACACCGGAGCCTTCAATGAGCCCTCAGCTCGGCATCAGGCCGCTCTGGTACGAGATCGCCACCGCTTGGGCTCGGTCGCGGGCGTCGAGCTTGGCCAGGATCCGCTTCACGTGCGTTTTGACGGTGGATTCCGCGAGGGAGAGCAGCTCGGCGATTTCCGTGTTGGACAGGCCTTGGGCGACCTGCCGCAGCACTTCGCGTTCGCGGGCGGTGAGCCGCTCCAGGCGGGCGTCGGCCGGTGCCCGCAGGCTCTCCGGGCGCGTGGGTGCGGGCTGGGCCGCAAGCCGGGTCAGGACGTCGCGGGTGACGGCCGGATCCAGCACGGCCTGGCCGGCCGCGACGGTCCGTACGGCGTCGATGAGGCGTTCGGGGGAGGCGCGTTTGAGGAGGAAACCGCTCGCGCCGGCCCGGATCGCACTCCATACGTATTCATCGTGGTGGAACGTCGTCAGGACCAGCACCCGGGTCGGCAGACCGGCGGCCACGATCCGCCGGGTCGCCTCGACCCCGTCGATGCCGGGCATCCGTACGTCCATCAGGATGACGTCGGGGACGAGTTCGTGGCACAGGCGGACGGCCTGGATGCCGTCCGCCGCCAGCCCGGCCACCTCCAGGCCGTCCTCGGTCCCGAGGATCAGTTCGAGGCCGGCCCGGAGCAGGGCGTCGTCGTCGGCCACCACGACCTTGATCCGGCGCTCGTCGCCGGCCGGTCCGACGGCGTGCCAGGTCATCGCACCGGGAGCGAGACGTGCAGGCGGAAACCGCCCTGCTCGCCCTGCCCGTGTTCGAGCCTGCCGCCCAGGA
This sequence comes from Streptomyces sp. NPDC059957, assembly GCF_042730015.1. Classification (NCBI taxonomy): domain Bacteria; kingdom Bacillati; phylum Actinomycetota; class Actinomycetes; order Kitasatosporales; family Streptomycetaceae; genus Streptomyces; species Streptomyces sp. NPDC059957. The sequence continues at coordinate 54,028 of NZ_JBHWMB010000035.1, forward strand.
TCGACACGCGTTCGGCGATGCCGAGCAGACCCCGTCCGGGCTCGTAGCCGTTGCCTGCGCCCTGGCCGTCGTCGCTGACCTCGATGTCGAGGCGGTCCCCCACCCGGCGGACGGTCACGTCGGCGGATCCGGCGCGGGCGTGCTTGACCGTGTTGGTGAGCGCCTCCTGCACGATCCGGTACGCCGACATGTCGATGCTGCTGGGGAGTTCGTCCCGGCCCGGATCCACCTGTGCCGCCACGCTGATACCGGCCTGCGCCATGCGATCCGTGAGTCGGCTCAGGTCGCCGAGCCTCGGCTGGGATCCGGCCGGTGCGGTGCGGCGCAACAGGCCCAGGACCCGGTCGAGTTCCTCCAGTGCCTCGCGGCCGGAGTCTTCCAGTTGTCCGAGCACCTCGCGGGCGCGTTCCGGGTCACGGTCGAGCAGTCGCCGGGTGGCGCCGGCCTGAACCAGCATCACGTTGACGGTGTGGCCGACGAGGTCGTGCAGCTCGCGCGCCATCCGGGCGCGCTCCCCCGCGATCACCTCCTCGCGAAGCCTGAGCTGGGTCGCGTCCCGTTCCTCCAGGCGCCGCGCGGCGCCGAAGCCGATGGCCCAGACGAGGAGCCACAGGAAGAGCACCCCGGCCGGCACCACGGACCAGACGTCGCGTTCCTGCTGTCCGGTGAAGTAGGCGATCATGCCGAGGAACGCGGCGAACGGACCGGCCCAGGCCCGGGTGCGGCTCGCGTGCAGGCCGAGGGAGTACAGGCCGATCAGGTTCGCGTACGGGGAGAGCGGGTTCTCCAGACCCCACAGCGCTTCGACGGACAGGGCCGCGGTACCCACCAGGTACGAGGCCAGCGGCGCGGTCCTGCGGCAGGCCAGCGGTCCCGCGACCGCCGCGCCGAACACGACGGCGCGCGCCGTGCCCGTGTCCGCCCCTGCGGCCGGCCCCAACTGTTCGACGAGCATGACGGCGAAGAAGGCCGCGGCGAGTACGACGTCCGCGGCGACGGGGCGGGCGAGCAGCAGCCGGTCCGTCGGCATCCGCCACGTGCGGGGCGGCCACCACGTGCTCAGGTGGTTCGCGGGTCGGCGCATCGCTGCCAGGTCCTTCCAGCCGGGGGGGGCGGGCTCCGGAAGCCGGCTGTCCCCTGTTGCCCTGTTGCCCGCACGTTAGCCGGGGACCGCGGGGTGCGCATCGTCCCTGTGGGGTACGCGGCCCCGGACGGCCACCCTCCCGGGGGCTGCCGGGTGCCCCCGGCAGGGGACGCGGCCGAGGCGGATCCGTTCCTAGCGTGGCGAGCACGAACCGCACCCGCTCCTGGAGGACCCGTGAACCGCTCGCCGGCAGCATCAGCGTCACCATGGCATCGCCCACTCATGCTGAACTCCGCTCTGATGTTTGCCATTTCGCTGCTCTGCGCCGTCGCCGCGCTGCTCGACGACCGTCAACTTCTGGGTGATTCGCTCTGGTTCAAACCGATGAAGTTCGGTGTGGCCTTCGGTATCTATGGAGTCACGCTCGCCTGGCTCCTGAGCCGGCTCAACAAGGGGAAGCGGCTGGGCTGGTGGACCGGCAGCATCATCGCGGTGGCCGGAGTGATCGACGTCTGCGCCGTCGTCTACGCCGCCGCCCACGGCACCTTCAGCCACTTCAACGAGAGCCCCGGCGCCGTCGCCCGGAACGTCTCCGCGGCCTTCTCGATCGGTGTCATGCCGCTCCTCCTGGCAACCCTGGTCATCGCGACGCTGGTGCTGTTCCAGTCCGGCACCGATCGGGCACTCACCGTCGCCCTGGGCGCGGGGCTCACGCTCGCTGCCGCCGGCATGGCCGTGGCCGCCTGGCTCAGCACCTTCTCCAGTGAGCCCCGTACCGTCCTGGACGCGGCCGGGAACCCGGTCGTGCTGAACGGTGCTCACGGGATCGGCGATCCCGACGGGCGGGGTATGCCGCTCACCGGCTGGAGCCTGACCGGCGGAGACCTCCGCGTACCCCACCTCGTCAGCATGCACGCCATCCACGTTCTCCTGCTGCTCATCGCCGTGATGCACCTGTACGGGACCCTCTTGCGCCGGCGGCTCGACGTCGGGGTCAGGACCCTGGTCGTCGGTGCGTTCGCGTGCTGGTACACGGGGTTGTTCGCCGTACTCACCTGGCAGGCACGACGCGGCCAGTCCGTGGCACACCCGGACCGGCAGACGCTGATCGCCCTCACCGCGGTGACGCTACTGACCCTCGCCCTCACCGCCCTTGGCCACTTCCTCACCACGCGGCGTACGCGGCATGCCTGATCCGCCGGTCGGCGGGCGCCTACGCCGATGCCGTCTGGGTGGCCTCGGTAGACAGCTGACTGTGGACCGGTACTGCCCTGCGGCCTCGGTCGACCATGCGGGCAGAGACCATGAGCAGCAGCGATGGGGCGGTGATGATGATCAGTGGCCACATCTCCACCACGATGGCGCCCATGAGCCGAATAGTCGGGGCTACCAGTCGAGCTCCCACAGCTTCAGGGTGCCGTCCGAGCTTCCCGAGAGCAGGTAGCGGTCGTCCGGGGTGAGGGCGATGCCGTAGACCTCGTCGGTGTGGTTTTCCAGGGTTCGTACGCAGCGGCCGGTCGTCGTGTCCCAGATGCGTATCCGGCCGTCGTCCTCGCCCGAGACGGCGAAGAGCCCATCGGAGGTGAACCGGGACGTCAGGACCTCGGTGGAACGGTCCCCGGGATCCGCGACCGAGCGGGGGTCCCGTACGTCCTCGAAGGCGCGTACGAGGTCACCCGTGCCGGCGTCGAGGAGCCAGAGGGTGCGGTCCCCGTGGTGGCCGGCCGCGAGCACGAGGCGGCCGTCGGGGCTCAGGCACACCGAGGAGACCCACGAGCCCGGGTGCGGGAACGCCGCGCACTCACCGCTGTCCACGTCCCATATTCGGATCTCGGCGTCGGAGCCGGCCGACACCGCTCGGCGTGCGTCCGGGGCGAGCCACACCGCGGTCGGCCAGACCGGGTGTCCCGTGAGCGTCCGCGTGCACGTGCCGTCGGCGAGGTCCCACATCCGCAGGGTCCGGTCCACGCAGATGCCCAGGGCGAAGCGGCCGGTGGAGCTGAAGGCGACCGCGCCCCGGTCGCCGCTGACGCCCGTGCTGCGATCGTGGTGCGGGCCCCTGGCCAACGGGCGCTGGCCGAGGGTGTTGAAGGTGTCGAACCGGCTCACCCGGCCGGTCACCGTGCACCGCATGAACTTCCCGTTGCCGCTCGCCAGCACCCACTGCCCCGGGACTGCGACCCCGGCCGAGCCCGAGCCGTCTGCCCCGAGGTCCCGCAGGAGTGTCCCGGTGGCGAGTTCCCACAGCCGGACCGGTTCGTTCCCGCCTCCGCACAGGCCTAGGCGACCGTCCGGGGAAATCGCCACCGTGCCCGGCCCGAACGACCCCGGCAGGGTACGGACCGTGGTCACTGCGCGGAGGCCGCCCGGCGGCGAAGCGCCCACCCGCCGGTCGTCCGCGTCGCCGCTGTCGTCCTCGCCACCCATCGTCCCCACCCCTCAGCCCCGGTCGAACGGTCGGGCCACAGTGTGCCCGAGCCAGGTGACGGGCCGGGGGCGGGACGGGTGCCGGACGGGTGCGGGGTGTCAGCGGCGCAGGTAATCCTGGCGGAGGGCCTCCAGGATGTCGGCGGCCTCGGTGAGACCGGCCTGGCTGCAGCGGGCGGCCGCCGTGCTGAGGCGGGCGACGGCCCCCTGGAAGTGGCCGAGGCCCTTGCCCTCGATCAGGGCGGCCATCCGTACCGCTTCGGCGCGCGGCACCTCGCCGTGCTCGCCGCCCTCCTCGTGGGCGGCGATGGCCGCCTCCGCCTCGGGCAGGGCCTCCTCGTAGCGCTCGACCTCCGCCAGGACACAGGCCCGGCGGTAGTGCACGGTGCCGCGCTCGAACCAGGGGGCGAAGTCCTCGGCGTCCTGCGGCACTCCGGCGCGGACCGCGTCCGCCCGCGCGAGGTGCTCCAGCGCCGCGTCCAGGCCTTCGGCCTCCCTGGCCGACACGGTGAGCCGCGCGAACTGGCACATCATGTGGATGAGCAGGGACGGGTTCGGCGCCTCGGCGTGCGAGGCGACCGCGCGCTCGTACGCCGCGGCCGCCGCGTCCCACCGGTCGGCCATCGCCAGCGTGACGGCCGCCTCCGCCGCCACCATGGTGTGGACCTCGCGGTCGTCCTCCCATGCGGCGACGGTGTCCGCCAGCCGCAGGAACTCCTCCGCCGCGGGCAGGTACTCACCGAGCTCGCGCAGTCCGCGGCCCAGGGACAGGCGCGCCTGGGCGAAGGCCCGTTCGTTGTCCGGGGCGGGAGTCTCGTCCCCCAGGAGGGATTCCAGGACCGCGACCGCGTCCTCCGGCCGGCCGCCGCGCCCCAGGACGTCCGCGAGCTGGAGGCGTACGTCGGTGGCTTCGGCCTGGTCCCCGTCCTGGTCGAACAGCGCGGCCGCCTCGGAGAGATGGCGTACGGCGCCACCCAGGTCCCCGAGGTGCGAGGCCGCGTGCCCGAGCAGGGAGTACGTGGGGGCCAGGGCGAAGTCCGTGTCGTCGTACCGGGCCGCGTCGGCGAGCGCGCGGTGCAGGAGCTCCGCCGCCTCCTCCGGCTCGCCCTTGGCGAGCAGGAACTGCGCGAGCAGGGCGCGCGGGCGCGTACCCCGCCAGGGCCGTGCGGAGGCGTCCACGGCGTCGAGGGCCGCGCGCAGCAGTTCCTCGGCCGCGTCCGTGTCACCCCCGCGGCCGGACAGGTCCGCGGTGAGCTGCAGGGCGTTGGCCACGTGGTGGGGTACGGACAGCCGCTCCGCTTCGGCGCGCAGGGTCCGGGCCCGCTCCTGGAACCGCTCCGCGGCGGCCCCCTCGGTCTCCGGCAGGTCCCGCAGCGCCTCCTGGTAGGCGGCGAAGGCATCGGAGTAGCGCACGGTGAGGTACTGCAGCGCGGTCTCCGTCGTCAGCGGAGCCTCGGCCGCGAGACGCTCGGCTTCGGCCACGACCTCGCCGAGGCCCGCGCGGGTCGCGTCGTGGTCCGCCTCGTCGGAGTTGTTCCGCCAGGCCAGGGAGCGGGCACGCGCCGACAGCGCGTGCCAGGGCATCCCCAGGCCCTCGTACAGCTCGGCCGCCCGCTTCAGCTCGACGACGCTCTCCTCGTCGCTCTCCTTCCTGGCGAGCTTATAAGCCCGTTGGTCGGCGAGTTCTGCCAGCAGGAGCTCCCGCGGGCCGAGCTCTTCGCCGGGGGCGGCGCTGCCGTCGGACAGGCGTTCCTCGACGCGGTCCCAGAGCCGGTTCTCCCCGGGGTGCCCCGCGGCGGCCAGCCGGCGTGCCTCGCGGACCAGCGTGGCGAAGTCCTGGGAAAGGTCCGCTCCGGCGGTGGGCGTCACGGCGACGGCTGCCGCCGCGCCGGCGTCCGCGGAAGGGCGGGGGGTCCGAGCGCGCAGGCCGAGCGACAGCGGCTCGTCGAGGATCGGGCGCCCCGCGAGACGGGTCCGCAGCCGGTCCCCCACGGCACTGGTGGCGTTGCGCGCGTCGAACGCGGCCGCGATCCGGCCGGCTTCGGAGCGTACGTGCGCGAGGAGCGCGTCGGCGCTCCAGTCGCGCCCGGGCGGCCCGGCAACCGCGGTGGCGGCGTGCCCGTCCTCGACGAGGCGGGTGAGCAGCACCCCCGCTCCGGTGAGGAAGCCGAGATGGGCCAGTGGCGCGCCGGTCGCCTCGAACAGCGGGCGGTTCTCCGCGAGGATCTCCAGCCCCCGCCCCTCGTTGCGGGACAGGGCGCAGAACTCCAGGTGGAGGCCCACTTCTTCCTGCGTTCCGGTGTTCCCCCGGACCCGGCGGTAGCCGCTGAGGTGGTGGGAGCGGGCCTCGTCCACGCGGCCCGAGCGCAGCAGGGGCAGCAGCGAGCGCGAGCGGCTCAGCTGCGGCTCCTCGGTGCAGCCGGTCTCCCCGTCGAGGACCGGACCCCAGATCTCCAGCGCCCCGGCCAAGTCACCGGAGTCCACCCGGTGCTGGGCGAGGTGCCGTATTTCGCAGGCCTCGCAGTCGCTCAACTCGGTGCGGGGACGCGTGGCCCACAGGTCGTAGGCGTCGGCGAGGCCGGTGCCCGTGTGGTGCGCGATGTGGTAGCGCATCGCCGCGACCGGCTGCATGCCGTGGTCGGCCGCCGCGTAGCGGCCGCGCATCGTCTCGAGCCATCCGTGGATGGCGGCCAGGGGTACTTCGGGCACCTGCAGCAGGGAGGTCGTCACCCACTTGAAGCGCCAGAAGACCTGATGGGCCTCCCACTGGCTGAAGGTGCCGGGGGCGGTGTCCCACAGCTTGAGCAGCCGTGCGAAGACCACGGGCGACTTGCGGTGCTCGCCGGTGAACTCGTACGAGGACATCAGCTCCAGCAGCGCCGTGACGAGGGTGTCGGGCTCGTCGAGGAGCTCGGCCGCGTCGACGATCTCCTCTGCGGTCACGGTGCGGTGCAGGCCGTGCGGCCGGTCGTGGTTCTCGCGGAGCGCCTCGATCACGGCCTCGGGGGTGTCCAGCATCTACAGTTCCTTCCGGGGCTCGGAGCCGGGTGCCGCCGTACCGTTGTGGTGCATGGCGTGGGTGAGCAGGCCGATGAAGGCCCGGTTCAACAGGGCGCTCTCGCCGGCCCGGAGCGGGCGGCGGCTGAGCAGCAGCGCCTGGCCGTAGAGGGCTTCGGCGGTCGTGACGGCCAGTCCGCGCTCGGCAATGGTGATCGCCTGGCGCACCAGCGGGTTGAGGTGGTTCAGGACGAGCTGGGCCCGCGGGGTCTCGTTGCGCAGGGAGCCGAGGATGTCGGCCCACACACCGTCGCTGTCGGCGGCCAGGCTCGACCTGGTCCGCTCGTGGCGGGCCTCCCGGTTGTCGAGGAGCAGGGCGGAGGCCGTGACGGGCTGGAAGTCGCGCAGGACGACGTCGCAGTCGTGGACGCCGACGGTCTCCCGGGCGATGGCGAGGAAGGCGGCGGCGCGCAGCTCGGCGGCGGGGTCGACGGCGTCGAGGTGGGCGGTGACGGTGGCCGGATCGAGGTCGGTGACGGACGTGCCGGGCCGGATCTCCGGCAGGCGCAGCACGAGGTCACGGTCGTAGGTGTAGCCGCCGTTGACGACGCCCAGGCCGGCCGCCGAGGCGATAGGCGCGACCTGGCGGAACTCCTCGACGCTGCGCGTGACCAGGAGGGTCGGGTGGGTGCGCGCGAACTCCTCGAGCGTGACGTTGCCGTCGGTGGTCTCGAAGGGCAGCCACGGCAGCACGATGCGCAGCAGCTCGTCGTCGTAGCGGGCGAGGGCCTTCACGGCGAGGTGGTGCGTTTCGATGAAACGGTGCAGGAGGGAGGGGTCGCTGGCGGCGAGCCCGGTGAGCCATTCGCGGATCCGTTCGCCCAGGGCGTCCCGGACGGCGGACAGCGTGCCGTCCTCGTACAGGGACTCCCGCGAGGCGGTCGGCCGCAGACTGGTGGTGTCGACGACGCAGCGGACGAAGAACGCCCACTCCGGGAGCAGTTCAGGCGCCTGGTCCGTGAGCAGCATGCCCTTGAGGTGGACGCGGTGGCCGGCCCGCTGCGCCGGGCTCATCGCCGTGGGCAGGACGTACGCGACGCCGCGCAGCCCGGCGGCCGGCAGGTCGAGGTCGATGGTGTCGAGCGGGGTGAAATCGAACAGGTTCCGGCAGTACGCGCTCATCGCCTCGCGGCGGGCCAGCGGGGAGCGGTGGGCCTGCTCCCAGGGGGGTGTCTCGTTGACCGTGTGGGTCTCGCCGCGCGGTCCGACGACGGTGACCTCGTGGCGCAGGAGGCCGCCGTAGTGCCTGGCCAGGGAGACGACCTGCTGGGGGCTGGTCCACTCGGCGGTGTCGGCCCGCGGGGTGAGGCGCACCGTGGTGCCCGGCTCCGGCACGGCCGAGGCGGGCAGGGTGCGGATGGTGTAGCGGCCGTCGGAGTGGCCGCGCCATTCGACGGCGGGCGCCGAGGGGTCGTCCGCCGTACGGCTGAGCACCGTGATCTCGTCGGCGACGACGAAGCAGGCGAGCAGACCGATGCCGAACTGGCCGATGAAGTCCCCGCGCGCCGCGTCGAGTCCCGCACCGTCCAGGGCCCCGTCGGGGGTCCGCTTCGAGCTTCGGCCGATGGTCGCGAGGAACCGGTGCACGTCGGCCTCGGTCAGGCCGATGCCGGTGTCCGTGACCGTGAGGGTCTCGCCGGTGCGCACCGTGATGGTGGCCGGGGAGCCGGGCGCGACGGCCTGGCGCGCGGTGATGGCGTCCACGGCGTTCTGCAGCAGCTCGCGCAGGTAGACGCGGGGGCTGGAGTAGAGGTGGTGGGAGAGCAGGTCGACGAGGCCGCGAAGATCGACCTGGAAGGTGTGGGACGTCTCGGAATCGGGCACCTGGCGGAATCTTTCGGTGGGGCCCCGTCCGCGTCGTGGGCGACGCGGACGGGAAGGGCGGGAAGGGGGGCGCGGCGCTGCCGTGCGGGACCGGTCGTCCGGCACCGGGAACAGCACCGGCAGCGGCAGCGGCAGCGCGGGTCAGGACCGGGAGCACGGTCCGTCAGAGCGCGGGGTCGGGGCCCGGAACGCGGGCCGTCAGCGCATGGGGGTCGCCGCGCGGTCGCGGCTCGGCCGCGGCGCGGAGCCGGGAGTGACCCGTACCGGCCTTCGGGCGTACGGCGGCGGCCGACGGCTCGGCGCGCTCAACCTCCGGTCGAGGAACGATGCTTCCGGTAGGCCACGGCGGGGTCGGAGCCGTTGATGTAGTACCAGGGAAACTCGGTGACCCGACCGTCGGTGGCGCGGAAACACTCCGCTGCCCCCTCGCGGTCCCCCGCGATCGAGAACGCCATCGCGAAGGTGTTGAGGATCTGCGCCCACCCGGCCCGGCGGACGAAGTCCGGGTGCCGGAAGGAATGGTCGGCGGCCTCCCGCAGGGACGCCGCGACCCCGGGCCCGCGCATGTACGCGTCGTCCGGGCCGGAGTCGAGGGAGAGCCACTGCTCGATGTGCGCGATGGCGACGAGCTGGCCCAGCTGTGTTCCGGCGGGTGCGCCGAACGCGGTGTCCCGGGCGAAGGCGTGCATCTCCTCGTGCGAGCCGCCCCACTTCTCGCAGACCTGCTGCAACTGCTGCTGGTGCGCTCCCAGGTGCTGCGGGTCACGGCGTACGGTCGCCTCGAAACGGCGGCGTGCGACGGTCGCCCCGACCTGGAGGCCGCGACCGGTGACCTGGAGGCCGTACCAGGGCGAGGTCCACAGCGGTTCGCGCTCGGCCACCTCGTACAGCCACTGCTCGGCGGTGCGCAGCCGCTCGTGGAACACCTCGAACTGCTTGCTCGAGACCTGCGAGGCCCGGGCTCCGGTCCGGGCTTCCCATCCCCAGCTGATGTGACGGATCCCCGCCACGAGCCGGGCCAGCGATGCGTTCTGGTCCGCTTCGAGGACCGGGACGATCCACCGCTCCACCCCGGCGGTATCGCCGACGGCCCACAGCAGTTCGGTCCGGTCGTCGCTCTCGGAACGTGCTTCGAGCACCTCGCTCACGGCGGTCCAGTCCGCGGCCGCGGCGGCCTCGCGCACTCGCCGCACGTCTGGATCGCCGGAGTCCTCCTGGACCCGCGCGACGGGCTTTCCGGCCCATTTCCCCAGCGTAAGCCCCCATTGACGGAGCAACGCCATGTCCCCACCCCTTGCCGTGTCCAAACGGGGAGAGCCTGGATCACCCTCCATGAGAGAAGTGACTATCACGCTCGCCCGACAATCGCACATTTGTTTACGCGAACACCCGGCCGCCGGCCGGACGCCGATCCTTCACACCGCCCGTCAGCGCGCCATGCCGAAATCCTTCGCCGCCGAGGCCGGACGACTTCGGGACAGCCTCACGGCCCGGCCCCGGGCCGCGTCGAAGGCCACGGCCGGGTTTCCCGCCTTGCGCCAGGGTTCGGCTCCGCACCATGGTCCGATCTCGCGGAACTGCCGGAGGGCGGGCGCGTACATCATCGACTGGAGCATGTAGTGCGCCAGCAGGTGGCGCAGTAGCGGCAGTCGCTCGTCGTCGGGCGCTACCTGGTCGAACGACGCGGCGGTCCGCTTCAGCAGGCTCCTCGTCATGGGTGTGACGGGCAGCGCGACGGCTGCGGACCGGTCGGCGCGTTCGCTCAGTGCGTGCAGGTAGATCCCGGCGAGCGGGCTGCCGGCCGGGGCCTTGCGAACCGCCTGCCGGGCGAACCGCATCATCCGCCGGTTGCTGCCGTACCACTTGGCGCACCAGTACTGGAGGGCCTGCCAGTGCCCCTCGTAGTGGTGGGGCGCGCGGGCGACGAGCTCCTTCCAGAGCGGCTTGAACTGTGAGTGGCCGTACTGGGCCCCCCGCGCCGCCGTGATCATCACGACCCAGGGGCCGGGGTTCGCGGGGTCGAGCAGCGCCGCCTTGCGGGCCTCCTCGATCGCCGCCGGAAGCATGGCGCGGAAGCGCTTCATGTCCTCGGCCGGGACCGCGTGGGCGAAGGCACCGCCCCGGATCTCCCAGGCGCGATTGATCGTGAGCCTCGCGTGGAGGGTTGCCGCGTCACAGTCCCCCGGCTCGGCGTCCAGCCAGGTGTCGAGCCAGGCGCCGTCCTTCTGCGCGACGTGCAGCAGGAGTTCCAGCCGGTCCCAGCGCTCGTCCCAGTCGTCTCCCGCGGCACGGATGTACCGCTCGGCCGCCTTCCAGTCCCCTTCCCACGCGGCGTCGGCGACGGTCTGCCTCTCCTGCGTTCGGTGCGCCGGCGTGGGCGGACCGGGCCGACGGTTGTCGAGCGCTTCACGAGGCGGAAGGCCGTAGGCGGACGCCACAAAGTGCTTTTCGGCCCAGCGGTCGGCGGCGCCGGGGGCGATGGAGAGGAGGAGCCCGATGAGAAACACGCCGAGCGCGACGGCGAGGAAGATGGTCACGGCGGGGAATAATTCCCGAAGCGATCACTCTCCGCAATACCTCAGGCCATCGATAAGGCGAGGTCAGGGGGGCAGAGCGGGCGTAGCGGCACAACACCCGACACGGGTCCCGGCGCAACGACGTCGGGCTCCGATGGGCCGCCGGTCGGCCGTGGACGCGGCCCCGAACTCACCCGGCATTCCTCACCCGTCTACCGGGTCCGTGGGAGCGCTGCGGCATCGCGCCACCGCCCGGCCGCCGAGGCGTCGGCGGGTACGGCAGGCCCCAGGTACAGCTGGGCGTGGCCGTTCTCGGGCTTCGCCCAGGAGTTGGTGGCGAACACGTACGTCTCGCCGACGCTGTAGGCGCGGCGGCTGTCGTAGACGTCGACGGCTTCGGTCACCGTGACTTCGCCGTTGAGGGAACCCCGGATCAGCTCCTTCACTCTTACCCGGTAGGTGCGGGAGTCGACGTCGGAGACGGTCTCGATGCCGGCATCCTCGACCACTTCGCCGAGGAAGATGTTCTCCGCCTCCGGGGCTACTTCTGATGGGTCGGTGACGTCGATCGAGTACAGGGACTCCTGGCCGACCGGTTGCATCTCCTGATGGGCGTACCAGCCTCCGGCGGCCATGACGACGGCGGCCGCCGCGCTCACGGCCACGATGGTGATCTTGTTCATGGTCAGCCCCAGAGCTTGTGGTAGGCGGTGCCGTCGTAGGGCATGGGCCCGTTGATGTTGTCGGCATCCAGGTCCTTGTGGCGTGGCCACATCAGCGAGTACTCGCGGGGCGTTGTGTGACACAGGCCCAGGGCGTGCCCGAGTTCGTGCGCTGCGATGTGGGCGCGATGGTACTCGGTGCCGCTGACTTTGCCGTCGCCGAGGCGGGCGAGGTTGAAGTAGACGTTGTCGGCGCCGGTGTGCGGAGCCCACTGGGCGTCGCGCGTGGCCCAGTCCCCGTCGGTGCGGTTGACGTCGCGCCACTGGAGGTCGGCGATGTTGGAGGCGGCGTCCCGCTTGAGCTTGACCTGTGTGAGGCCGTTGGTGCTCCACTGCCTGTTCGCGTAGGCGAGCGCGGTGTTCAGGACTGTCTCGTCCTCCCAGGCGATCACGCCCGCGTCCACGGAGGAGTTCCCCCGGGAGTCACATGCTTCCGCCACCGCCGGGGCACGGCCATCGCCGGGTGCGGCCATCGCCGGGTGCGGTATGGCCAGCAGGAAGACGGCGCGCGTGGAGGCGGCGAGGGGTAGGGGTCGGGTCATGGGCGGGGAGCGTAGCGGCCCGGATGATCAAGGCGTGGACGGATTCCCGTGTGAGTGAACGAGTTCTCGGCGGGGCGCTCGGGCGACGGCCGTGTGTCCGGACGTGATCGCCCCGACGCCTGGAACTGCGTAGTGTGCGGCCCCCGTTCACGGAGCCCGCACCCGGCACGCTCGGAGTGCCGAGTGCGGGTGTGCATCCCCGCATCCGGCTCAACGACCCGATGTCGGGCAGGTGCGCGGGCGGCGGTTGGGGACGTATGTGCAGAACCGTTCTTGCTCCGGGTCGTTGAAGGGGCCGCGCTCTCCGTACACAACCACCGGCATCTCCTTGGCCGGGCCGGTCGTACCGGCGGAGGGTTCCCGGCATCGGGCCGCAGTGGTGACAGGGCCGTCCTCGAATGCTGCTCGAATGCCACTCGAATGCCGCGAGCGTCCGGTAGGCCGCCACCTTCCTCTGAGTACCGGGTCCCAAACGACGCGGCCGTGCCTCTAGCGCCGGTAGCGCATGCACCGAACGCAGCGCATGCAGCATTCGCCGGCGGCGCATCCGCGGAGCCGGGATGAACCGAAGAATGCGCGGGATGCCCTGGGCGATGGCGAGGGGAGATGGGGGTCGGGATGACCGGTGCGGGGTTCGTGCACGATCCGGACGGTAGGTGGGGGCATGCGTTGCCGGTGGACCGGGAGGTCCACTTGACGCTGACAACCGTGGACCTCGCTTGGACCACGACGACCGCCCCGCCCATCGGGGACATCGACTTGGCCGCACTGGAACTGACCGGTCACGCCCGAGTGATCCGTGAGGAGTTGACCCTCCGGGCCGCAGCCCTCCCGGCCGAGTCCGAGCGGGTGCAGCTGCTGGGGTACTCGCTGGCCGAAGCGGACCGCCGACTGTCGCTGGCCTCTTCGGGGCTCGGTGTTCTGGCGTACGCGCAGGGCAGGGCCCGGCTGGTCCGGGGCCTGCACCGGCTGCTCCACCGTCTGGAACAGCCCTCAGGAGAACTGTCCGCATACCCATGACGCGTCTGCCCCGTGCGGTCGCTGCGATGGCTGTGGCTGTGGCTGTGGCTGTGGCTGTGGCATCAGGCCTGGCCTCCGCAGAGGCTTCACCGGGTCGAAGGGCATGCCGTGCGTGCCAGGCCTGTGGCGCGGTGCGGTTGGCGTCGCCAGCAGCGGGTTCCGGTCGACGGCCGCTGATCGCCGGCCGCGGGGAGCCCGCCGCTGCACGGTGGGGGGGCGGGACAAGAGTGCGCGGCTGTGCCGCCGTACACGTGCGGTGCCCGGCGGCACGATCGTGCTCGGGGAGGGGCCGCAGTGCACCAGGTGGCCGGTGGCCGCCGCCCCAACACCAAGCCGGTGCAAGGCCTCGGGCCGGTCCGCGCCGGCCATCAGGTCCTGCATGCGGCTGCCCGCGCCTCCAATGCGTCCCTGCCGCACGGGCACCCTGCTCCTGAAACCGCGGGATGGACCTCGCAACTGTTCTTCCTGACAGGGCCCTGCGACGCCTTCCCCGTTCTGCGCGCGTCACAGGACCTCGGTGTACTCCTCCATGAAGCCGAAGCGCTCCAGGGCCTTGCGGCTCCGGAAGGGCGCCGTGGCGCTTCCGGTACCGCTGTACAGCCAGCTCTGGCCCACCTTGTCGCGTGCGTAAGGTCGGGGGTCCCGTCGCGGTTGGCGTCGCCCCAGGCCACCAGGTCCTTGTACCTGTCCCAGCCTGACCCGATGCGGGTCCGTGTGCCGAACGTTCCGTCGCCGCATCCGCGGTACAGCCAGAGCACGCCGTCCCCGTCACGCGCCAGGAGATCGGCGTGCTGGCTGCCGCCGGCGTTCCCCGCGGCAACGAGCGTTTTGCTTGCCCCAGAAGCTACCGAGGTCCGGCTGCGGATACGGCCAACTCGCCTTCACGTCACCGGCGTAGAAAGTGTCCTCGCGGACGAGGTGCCCGTCCTGGGTACGGCCGAGGAGGTCGGGCGCGCCATCGTCGGTCAGGTCGTGCGGGGCAGCAGCCCGGCGCACGGTGAGCCGTCCCTTCACAACGAGGTCGGGGCCGATCCCATCGCGCGGCTTTGGCGGTGAGCTGCCATTCGTACTCCCCGTTGGGAGCCGCCGCCAACGGCACGCCTCCGTTGTACAGCAGTCCGGACCAGCGCAGTACGAAGAAGCCGCTTCCGGTTTCCTGACCGGACGCGGGGATTCACCCTGCTCACGTCCGTGCGCACTTGATCGCAGGAGCGGACCGTACCGCCCGGTCCCCCAGTGCTTGCGTGGTAGTCCCGCCCGCGGCCGGCGCACGCCTGCCGTGCCCCTCGTAGCGCCCACCGGCCTGCCAAGTGACACCAGCCGGCACCGGAAGAACACCGTGTTCCAACGAAAGGGCCCAGCTCAACGCCACGCGACGGGGTGAACGTCCCCGTCGCCAAGCGGTGAAAGATCCATGGCGCCTATCACTAGTCCACGTTGTCGTCCTTCGCTGATTCCTCACTCAGTGATTTCAGCTTCCTTTTGGCCTCTTCAGCCCGTTCTTCGCGAACGTTCTTGGCACTCCGATACCGCTTCGCTCCTTCCAGAAAAAGACCGCCCACGGCTACCGTGCCGAGTGCAGTCAGCGCGACCGTCTTCGGCAGAGCTCTTTTCGCGGCGGCTTCTTCGATCTGCTTGATCAGTGCTTCGACACCGCCTGCTGCTTTCGCCGCGGTCGTGAAGACCTCATAGGGCCCTAGGTTCCCCATGGATCGCATGCCCTCCTCGAAACGTCTTCTGCCGGAGCAGCGTTGGATCGTGAACATCGGCAGTACTGCCCCGGGAGAACCGGGCACCACGCCTGACCCGCGCACGCCGATTCGGCGCGGGCTGCGCACGACACTAGCGGCCAGGAGCAGCCGCCTACGCCCCTTTGCCTCAGCCGGTAGCACGAGGGGCACCTGACGGTTGCGGGCAAGCACGTCGAGACGATCGCCGCGGGTGGGACGGCGACGGCGACGGTGTCGGCCAGGCGTCACGGGACGTCCCGCTCGAGCTCAGGAGCTGGGTCGGCAACCAGCGGCGCCTGGCCGCGATGTTGGCGTCGGAATTCGGAATGCAGAGGGGGGTTGGGGCCGGCCCCGTTGGAGCGGATGGGTGAGGCGGTGCCCGTCTTCGAGCGGGCAGCGGAATGCTTCGGTGTCGCCGGTCTGCCCCAGGAAGGGGCGGAATCCCGGGAGCGGCAGCGGTCTTGCGGCAGGTGGTCGCCGCCGTGGCGGCGACCACCGAGGGGGTGGCTGCGCTCCTGCGGCTGCCTCCGCAGGAGCAGGCGGGCCCGGCTGCCGCCACGGTGCAGCCGCCCGTGGCCGCGGGACGCCGCCGGCGCGAACGCCTCAGGCCCCGCCCGCGCCGCTGACCCGGCCCGTCAACCGGGTCATCGCCTCGCGGAGTTCCCGCTCCGCGCCCACCGGGACGATCGCCGCGCGGCCCGGGATGCGTACGCCGCCCGTCAGGGCTGCGCGGGTGCCGCCGTCGGGGGTCGGCGCGGCAGCCATGCCGATGATCAGGAAGCGGCTCTGGAGCCAGCACCAGCCCGGGCGCAGGACGCCGTGGAAGTGGGCCCTCAGGCCGTACTTGCTCCGGGCCAGGGCCTCCACGCGGTCGCCCGAGACCCGGAGCACGCGCACGCTGCGCATGTCCGGCTGGAAGCGGCCGAACTCGCCCTCCAGGTCCGACATCACCGCCCAGACCGCCTCCAGGGGGGCGGGGAGGGTCGCTTCGACGACCCGGGCTCCCGGGACGCCGGCCGCCATGATGCGGAGGCGGGCTACCGGGTCCATCGCGTTCGGGTGGGTCGTCATGCGGACCACGCCTTCCGGAAGCTCGTACGGGCCCGGTGGAGCCGGGACTTGGCGGTGCCCGGCGGGACGCCGAGCAGGGCGGCGGCGGCCTCCTCGTCGAGGCCTTCGACGTCACGGAGTACGAGAACGGCCCGGTGGGCGGGTGAGAGGCGGGCCAGGACGTCCTCGATGTCGGTGGCAAGCTGCGGATCGTCCCGGCCGGGTACGTCGGCCAGTTCGGCCGGGCGGTCACGGCCCGCGCGCCGGGCGGTGCGGACGGCCTCGCGGACGGCGATGGACCGGGCCCAGCCGTACAGGGCCTCCGGGTCACGGAGTGAGCGCAGGGACCGGAAGACCGCGAGCAGGGCCTCCTGCGTGGCGTCCGGGCCGTCCGCGAGGGCGATCGGTTCGCAGATCCGGGCGAGGTACGGGGTCAGGTGGTCGAGCAGATCGTGCAGCGCGAGCGTGTCTCCGCCCCGGGCCGCGCGCGCGAGGGCGACTCCGCGGTCACGGGCGGCCGGGGTGAGGGGGCCGCCCCGCAGCCCGCCGTGGGGCCTGCCGGGCACGGGAACGGGGTCCACCGGGGCCACCGGCCTCACCGGGCCCGTGCCAGCCGGGCCGCGGCCCAGCCGAAGCCGAGGCAGGCGGGGGTGTACAGGGCGAGGTTGAGGGTGCGGAAGGGGCCGTCCGCCGGGCTGTCGAGGAGACCGGCGGCCCAGCCCAGGCCCGCGAGGCCCCGTAAGGCCAGCCCGGCCGCGACGGCGGCCGTCACCAGGCGAGCGGGCCGTCCGGCCCGGCCGTGCGCGTGCGCGAGTACGGCGGCGGCCCCGGTCAGGGTGAGCGCGGCGAGCGGCAGGACGACGGACGGGCCGAAGGACACCTCGGAGCCGAGCACGGCCAGGGACAGGGTCCGCTCGTCGGGGGCGGGCCAGGTCAGGCCGGTGGCCCAGTACAGGTGGACCAGCCCGTCGGCGGCGAGCAGCGCGGCGAGCGCCCACCCGGTGCGCTTGCGTGTCGTGTCCTTCATGGTCTGCTCCCTCGGTGGTGGATCGCTCCGGCAACGCTCCGACACACAGAGGAGGGGGGTCGCAGGGGAATCGTTCCTTATGAGCCCCGTCACACTCCTTCCCTGACCAACCCGCACCCCACCTCACGAGGGATTCGCGCTCGCAGACCTGCTTGAAGCTGCGGCGGGCCGCCGGCGATGGTCCTCACGGGCGCCTCCTGAAGTCGATGTACCGAAGGGCGCGGGGTGTGATGTGCGCGTGGGCGCCCCTCGGTCATGATCACACCGCGCACGCTCTCCCCCTTCCCGCAGAGGCAGATCCCGCCCTGCGCCCGTTCCCCCTCCCGTCCCCGTTTCCCTTCCCGTTCAGCGGCCCTGAGAGCGGTATGCGCGCATCGCGAGGGGCATGAACACCGCGGCGATGCCCGCCGCCCAGATCAGGGACCACAGGATCGGCCGGCCAGCGGGGGTTCCGAGCAGGAGCCCGCGGAAGGCGTCCGACAGGTGGGTGACGGGGTTGACCTCGACCCATGCCTGGAGCCAGCCCGGCATCGTGTCGACCTGGGCGAACGCACTGCTGGTGAATGTGATCGGGAAGATGAAGGTAAAGGCATAGACCTGCACCTTCTCGGCGTCCCCCGCCACCATCCCGATGAGCACCGCCGTCCAGGAGACGGCGGCGGCGAAGATCAGCACCAGCGCGGTGCCGCCGAGGAAGCCGCCGATGCCCCCCGTGACCTCGAAGCCCAGCAGCATGCCCAGCGCGACCATCAGGACGATCGCCCAGAGCTGCTTCGCCAGGTCGGCGGTGATGCGTCCGAAGAGCGGTGCGGAGCGGGCTATGGGCAGGCTCCGCAGCCGGTCGAAGACCCCCTTCGTGAGGTCGGAGTTCAACGACATGGCGGTGTACATGCTCATGAAGAGGGTGTTCTGGACGATGATCCCCGCGAGCGCGTACTGGAGGTACTCGCGGGGAGTACCGGCCATCTGCCCGCCGAAGACATAGGTGAACAGGAATACGAACATGATCGGCGTGATGCTGTAGTCGACGAGTTCCAGAGGGTTGTGTTTGACGGAGACCAGGCTGCGCCACGCCATCGTGGCCGTCTGCCGCACGGCCGCCAGCGGGCGCACCCGGCCGCCGCGGCCCAGCGTGTCGGTGGTGGTCATGGACGTCATGACGGGCTCCCCGCATTCATCTGCCGGAGCTCCCCCGCACCGGCACCGGCATCTGTACCGGCACCGGCATCTATATCTGCATCTGCATCCACATCTGCTTGGCGTCGGGGGCCGTCGGCCTCGGCGCGGTGTCCGGTCAGGACCATGAACACCTCGTCGAGGGACGAGCGCCGCAGAGTGAGCTCACCTACCTCGATGCCGGCCTGGTCCAGCCGGCGCACGACGCTCGGCATGAGCGCCGGGTCGTTGACGGGCGCGGTGATCCCGTCGCCCTCGATCTTGGTCTGTGGCCCCGCCACCTCCTTGATCAGCGCGTGCGCCGCGCCGATGTCTGTCCGGCGGGTGGGACGCAATTGCAGCACCTGTCCCCCGACCTGCGCCTTCAGCTCGTCGGGCGTGCCGTCCGCGATCACCGTGCCCTTGTCGACCACGACGATGTTGTCGGCGAGCCGGTCCGCCTCGTCGAGGTACTGAGTGGTCAGCAGGGTGGTCATGCCCTCCGCGACCAAGACGCGCAGCATGTCCCACACCTCGCCGCGGCTGTGTGGATCGAGTCCGGTGGTCGGCTCGTCGAGGAAGAGGATCCGCGGTCGGCCGACCAGGCTCGCAGCGAGGTCGAGGCGTCTGCGCATGCCCCCCGAGTACGCCTTGGCGGCGCGCCCTGCCGCGTCGGTCAGGTGGAAGCGATCGAGCAGCTCGGCCGCCCGGGCGCGGGCGTCCGCGCGCGGCATGTCGAGCAACCGCCCGATCATCAGCAGATTCTCGGTCCCGGTCAGGTTCTCGTCGACAGCGGCGTACTGACCCGTGAGGCCGATCAGGGAACGGACCCGACCCGCCTGCCGTACGACGTCGTACCCGCCGACCTCCGCCCGCCCGGCGTCCGGGTGCAGGAGGGTGGCGAAGATGCGGACAGCCGTCGTCTTGCCCGCGCCGTTGGGACCCAGCAGGCCGCACACGGTCCCGGTGGGAACCTGGAGATCCACCCCGGCGAGCGCGCGTGTCTCCTTGAACCGCTTGGTCAGGCCTTCTGCCTGGATCGCGTGTTTCATCCGATTCACCTCACCCTCCCCACTGTGACCCACGCCACTGACAGTCCGCCTGCCGTGGGGCCGACGCCGTGACCGGGGCCAGGCCGGGTGCATCGTTCAAGCCATGGCGGATGTCGCTTTTGAACGACCTCTGGGAGAATTCGGCACCGATTTCCACATTCTCCGTAGTGAGCGGATCGATCAGCTTTCCCTTGACGCCCACATGAGAGGTGCATTGAGGGTGGCTGCCGCTTTTCGTAGGGCCCGGCGACATGCTGGTGGGCCCGGACGATCGTAGAGTCGACAAGCACCGACCAAACGATGCCGCCCTCCGCGTCCGCCTGGCCTGCGATGCCCGGGGCACCCGGGGTACCCGCTCGAACGTGTCGTCCGTTCCCCATCTGCGGAATCGGAGAGGAACGGAACGTGGCGTAGATTCACCCGGTGACCTACGACATCACGCTCGTGCGGGTGCAGCCGGGCCTGACGCTCCAAGGAACGCTTGACCGCCTCAACGCCGGCTTTGATCCCGATTCCGACCTGCCGCTGCTCCGGCTTACCGACGCGCAACGCAACGAGTGGGACCGGATCCCGGGCCGAGTCTCGCGGTGACCCGGCCAAAGCCGCCGCCCGGCTGAGCGGAGTCTCCGATTGGGCACGACATCACGTGAACCAAGGGCTGCCCCTTATATGTCTCCGAGTCTCCTCGGAGGTGGTTGGCCGTGACACGGGCCGCTTGCCCATCCGGCGAGGACGAGGTTCTGCATGCGGGCGAAGACGTGCTCGGCTCCGGCTCGGGCTTGCTTTTGAGTCTTGTTGTGATCCGGTCTCGCTGCCGGAGGAGGCGACCGGGTTCGCCTTTCACAGCCACCGGAAACCCGGCGGAACTCGCCGAACAGACGGCTGCTTGGTTCGAGGCCATCCTTGTGCGCCCGCTGGTCCGCTGCGAGTGGCAGCACGCGGGAAAGACATACGCGGTCCGCTACGAGTTCGCCGATACGGGCCGAGGCCTCGTCGAGAGCTTCAACGACGCCCTCGCGCCCCGCCGGCTTCGGAAGCGACTCGCCGCAGAAGGCATCGTCCGAGGCCGCGGGCAGATCAATCGCGCCCACTTGGGCGAACCAGACCTGAGCGCCATCAACGGAAGAGCTCGCGCATGCCGGTCAGTGCACCGTAGTAGCCCGCCAGGGTCTGCGGGTCGGCCCAGCCCTGGGTCACCCCTCGCAGTTCAGCGCCTGGCGTCATTCGCCCCTTCGTGTCCGCGGGTCTGACTCCGTGGGCCGCCGCAGTATGCGATCACCGGGCCACAGCCACACGGTACGCGCCCGCATCCACCACTGAAGTAGCGGTTTCCCTCTGCCTCAGAGCAACGTGTGGCCGTGAATGGCGCTTTCGCCACACGCCCAGGGGGGCCTGACACAGACGATCACCTCACGGGGAACAAATGCTCGACTTACGGGCAACTGGCCTGCGACGATGCCCTCATGACGCAGATCATCAAGGGGGGCAATCTGCCCATGTCCGGCGAGCCCATGCGGGTCGCCGTAGTCCGTCGCGCGGCCGGGCTCGGTGTGCCCGAGATCGACACGGCGGCGCTACTGCTGGACGGCAGCGGAAAGGTGAGGGGTCGGAGCGACCTGATTTTCTACAACCAGCGCGCGCACGCCGCCAGCGCCGTACAGCTTCTGGGCAACGCCCAAGGCGAGGACGGGCGGACGGCAGACTGGCTGGAGATCGACCCGGGTGGGGTCGAGTCGGAGGTGGAACGGATCGTCATCGCGGCCTCAGCCGAGGGGGGAACCTTCGGGGACGTACCGGGGCTGTACGTGGAGGCGGTCAGCGCGGTGACGGGTGAGCGGATGGCGGTGTACTCGGTCGACGACGACGACGCGACGACCGAAACCGCATACGTACTGGGTGAGCTCTATCGCCGGGACGGGGGCTGGAAGTTCCGCGCGGTCGGGCAGGGGTACGATTCCGGACTTCCGGGGTTGGCCACCGACTACGGATTCACGGTGGAGGAGGAAGAGGCCGAGGCCGAGGGCCGGTCGGCCGCAGCGCCGCCGCCCGCACCCGCACTGCCCGAGGCTCCCCCTCCCGCCCCGCCGCTTCCGGCGACGGTGTTCCCGGCGGCGGCAGATTCTGATCCACCGGCGCCGGTCTCGCCCGAGGCTACGGCTGCCGTCGTGGGACCTCCGGCCGCCCCGGCCACGCCCGCCCCCGCCGACACTGCCGTTTCCACGACCAGCGCTCCCCTGCTCGGCACCATCACGAGGCGGTTCAACCAGCTCCCCACCGACTTCGGGCCGGACTTCCCCGTCTTCTCGCAGGAGGGCAGCGGGGAGGACATCGTCGTGGTGGACGTTCCCATCCCCGCCGGGTTCGCGGTGGTCGATGTGGTCCGGGCAGGAGAGAGCCTCATCGATGTCACGGCGCTGAACCACCGCAACCGCGAGAGATCGCCATCCGTCATCCACAGCTGGCTGGAAGACTTCAGCGGGCGCGGAATCGTGGACCACGACGGAAACGGGCCGTTGCGGCTGCGCGTGAAGGCACACGGCGAGTGGAAGATCACCGTGAGCTCCCTCTCGGTGCTACGGGACCTCTCCGAGCGCGTCGAGGGCGTCGGTCCGGATGTCCTGGCGTACGCAGGGCCCCCCGTCGACCTCGCCATCAAGCACCGCAACCGCAGGGACGACGCCTGGTTCCGACTCGAGTCCATCAGGCGAAGCGCTTCGCGTCGCAACCTGTACACCGGGTACAGGTGGGGATGGAGCACGGTGGCGCTGACACGAGGAGCCCGTCTGCTGGTCATCGAGTGCGACAGCCCCTGGTCCATCACTCCCCGCGAGGTCACCGCCCACCCCAACCGGAAGGAAGGCGAGGTTCCGCCCTTCTGGAAGCGCCTCCGCTGACCAGCACGACAACGGGGCCCCGTCGCGGTGGCGGGGTGCGGAGCGCGGAGCGCGTGCCCACGTACTGCGCTGCGCGATCCCGGACATCCGACAGCGCCGGCCGCCACCGTGTGGTGGCGGCCAGCGCCGAGGTCGGTCCGAGTGCGATTTCAGCCGGAGGTCAGGGCGCCACTCTGGACGCCACCGAAGGCCTGAGGACCCGGTCGGGCAGCACCTGAACACCCGCCGGGCCAAGGAACGTTCCGTGACGTCGTGGAGGTTCGGGCCGCCTCGCTCCCGCGCCGGACGATTACACAGCGATGGCGGCTCCCGAGACGTGCCCGGCGGTCTCCAACGGGGCTGCCCGGCGCGAGGCGGCCCGTACGGATGTGGGCCTCTGACTCCTCAGGGTGAAGGCCGCCGCAGAGTGGCTGCGCAGATCAGCCGGGTCGAACAGCCTGAAGGGCTCCTGCGATTCGCCGATTCCGGCTGATTCCGGCTGAACCGGCCCGCTTCGGGAAGCCGGGAGCGCGTGAGAGCCGGTCCGGGATCGTTCGGATCAGCCATGGCGAGAAGCTAGCATGAGAGCCTCTGACCTGCTCATACGCATACGCGAGCGTGGTTGTGGTCGTGGATCCCAACGGTGTTCGATCTCGGCGTTCAGCGCCCCTGGCCCACGATCACCAGCACGGTCTCGCTGCTCGGCGCCGGCTGCTTCCCGGGATGTCGCACGGTCAGAGCCGGTGCACCTGAGTACCCGTACCCAGGGCGAATGAGCTGCGCAGCTCTGACTCGGCAGACACGTGCGGCGCAGGATTCAACCCAATTCGAACGATGAGGAACTGATGGAACGTGACCTGCAGCTGCGCGCCGCTACTCCCGAGGACCTTGAGTGGATCCACGAATTGCGTCACCGGGTATACGCGCAAGAGCTCGGCCAGCACGCACCGAACTCGGTCGGGCGGCTCCGCGACGGTCTGGACGGCGACAACGTCTACCTGGTCGCGGCACGAGGAGAGGTCCGCGTAGGCTTCATCAGCCTGACTCCGCCCTGGTTGAAGCGGTACGCGCTGGACAAGTACGTGTCCCGCGCCGAGCTGCCGCTGCTGGACGAGGAGGACCTGTTCGAAGTACGCATCCTCACCGTCGAGCCCCGCTGGCGCGCCTCCGCGGCGGCGCCGCTGCTGATGTATGCGGCGCTGCGCTGGATCGCTTCCCGGGGTGGCCGTCGGGTGGTGGCGATGGGGCGCACCGAGCTGCTCGCCATGTACCTGGCCGCCGGGCTGCAGCCGGTCGGGCGCACGGTCCACAGCGGGGCGTTGACGTTCGAGGTGCTGACCGGAAGCGTGACCGAGCTGACGAGGGTCGCCATGGACCGCCACCGCACGACGTTGGACCGTCTGCGCGCCCAAGTGGACTGGCGACTGGACGCACCGTTCGCGCCCCGCGCTGACGGTTGCGAGCACGGAGGTGCCTCGTTCACCGCCATCGGTACGGACTTCCACCACCTGGACCGCCGTCATCGGGTGGTCGCGGCGGACGTGCTGGACGCGTGGTTCTCGCCGGCGCCCGGCGTGCGCGCGGCGCTCGCGGAGGATCCCGAATGGGCCGCCCGCACCTCGCCGCCGACCGGTGCCGACGGCCTGCTGGCGGAGATCGCCCGGGTGCGGGCGCTGCCGGTGGAGACACTCGTACCGGGAGCAGGCTCGTCGGACCTGATCTTCAGGGCTTTCGGTCACTGGCTCACCCCGCAGAGCAGGGTGCTTCTGCTGGACCCGGGCTACGGCGAGTACGCCCACGTCACGGAGAAGGTGATCGGATGCCACGTGACCCGGTTCCGGTTGCGTCGTGAAGACGGCTGGCGGATCGATGGGGAGCGGTTGTCCGCTGCTGTCGAGCACGGCCGCTACGACCTCGTCGTGGTGGTCAATCCGAACAACCCGACCGGGCGCCATGCCCCTTCCGCTGAACTGCGCTCCGTGATCGCCGGCGCGCCCGAGGGAACCCGCTGGTGGATCGACGAGGCCTACCTGGGCTACGTCGAGCTGGGCGAGTCGCTCGCCGGCCTTGCCGCGACGGATCCGAGGGTGGTGGTCTGCAGCTCCCTGTCCAAGATGTACGCGCTGTCCGGCATGCGGGCCGCATACCTGGTTGCCGAGCCGGGCACCGCGACGGAGTTGCTCCGGCGGACGCCGCCGTGGTCGGTGAGTCTCCCTGCACAACTGGCCGCGGTGGCCGCCCTGCGCGATCCGGCGTACTACAGGAGCCAGTGGGAGCGCACGCATGCCCTGCGGCGGCAACTGGCCGCCGATCTCGTCGGCACGGACGAAACCGTGACGGTGGAGGAGGCCGTGGCCAACTGGCTCACCGTGACGCTGCCGTCCGATGGCCCGAGCGCCGCGCAGCTGGTGCAGGAGTGTCGCCGTCACGACGTCTATCTGCGAGACCTGTCGCCCATGTCCTGCGAGTACGAAGGACGTACGGTGCGCATCGCGGTCAGGGACACGGTGGAGAACGCGCGCATCGTGTCGGCGTTCCAGCAGGCGATGGGCGTGCTGCGGCCGGTGGCGTCGTCGGCTGTCTCGATGCCCGAGAGCGTCTCCGCCTCCGTCTCGGCCTCCCTCTCGGCCTCCCTCTCGGCCTCCTC
Source organism: Streptomyces sp. NPDC059957 (assembly GCF_042730015.1). Taxonomy (NCBI): domain Bacteria; kingdom Bacillati; phylum Actinomycetota; class Actinomycetes; order Kitasatosporales; family Streptomycetaceae; genus Streptomyces; species Streptomyces sp. NPDC059957. The sequence continues at coordinate 78,754 of NZ_JBHWMB010000035.1, forward strand.
CCCCGGCTCTTCCCGGTGATCACCGTAGCCTCGCTGGCGCCCTTCCTCGGTGGGGCGCTGGCACTGGCCGGTGTCGCGGTGGCAGCGTCCCGGCGCCGCGAGCTGATGATCCGGTGGTGTGCCTGGATGGTCGGAGTGCCCCTGGTCACGGGGGCGTTCTGGCTGGGCCGTCCGGGCACCGCGGCGATCGCCGTCGTGGTCGGCGTGGTCGCGGCGATGGAGTTCGGCGGGCTGATGCGGATGAACCGGGTCGACCGGGCGGTGCTCGCCTCGGCGGTGACCGGCGTGGTACTCACCGCGTTGTGGGCCCCCGGGCAGGAAGCTCGAGCGATTGCCATCGGTGCGCTCGCGGTGGCTTCGGTGCCGCTCCTGGCGGGCGACGCCGACAACGGCCTGCGTCGGCTGACCTCCAGCCTCCTCGGGCTCGCCTGGCTCAGTGTCCTGGCCGCGCTGGTTCCGCTCGGGGCGAGCGCGCTGGCGCTGTTCGTGGCAGTCTCGGTCGCCGACATCGTGGCGTACTTCGCCGGACAGGGGTTGGGCGGGCCGCGACTGTCGCCCCTGTCACCGGCCAAACGGTGGAGTGGGACCCTGGTCGGGGCCGTGGCTGCCATTGGGGTCCTTGGCGTCCTTTCCGCGCTGAGTTGGCCGATGGCGATCGCGGCGGCGGTCGGCGGTCCGGCCGGCGACCTCCTCGAGTCCATGGTCAAGAGGGGTGCACAGGTCAAGGACGCCGGACGGTGGCTACCCGGTTCGGGCGGCTTGCTGGACAGGATCGACTCACTGCTCTTCGCGCTGGCTGTCCTGCTCGTCCTGAGCTGACCTTCCGTGGCCTCGGACGTTCGGGACGGCGACGGGCCGTACGGAGTCTTCCGTGCGGCCCGTCACCCCGACACCCTCGCCACCTCGCCACCCCGCCACGACCTGGTCGGCACCTGCGTCAATGCAGGAAACCCGGCCGCTCTGCGTCGGGGTTGGCGATGTCGAAGAGGATCATGGTCAGCTCGTGGGTCACCTTCTCCACAGAAAGGATCTGAGTGCGGACCGGCGCGGGGATGTGCGCTCGCTCCCACCGTGCCACCGGCTGATCGGCCGGGCGGGCCGCCCACAGCGTCTCGATGTCGGTTGCCGTCTTCACCAGCGAGTGCGCCGCATTGCCCGCGACCGAGCTGACGGCGTTGCCCAGCGGGTCGCCGGCGTCCCCTCCGGGGCCGAAAGGCAAGAACTCGGGCAGCTCGGTGAGGGTGAGGAAGGTGGAGTTGATGTGGGGCATGCGCAGCATGCGCTGTACCCAGGCCGGGTCGGTCACTCCGTCGGGCAGACTCGGGTAGTCCGGCTCGGCGACCAGCGTGTCATGCATGATCCCCGCGAACTTGCGGTGCTCGCGGGTGGGAGTCCAGAGCCCTGCGCGCAGGGCTGCTTCCAGCCGGTCGATCTGGGCACGGGCATGGGCCACGTCTGCTGCCCATTCGGGCTCAAGATCCGTGATTCCGGAGGCCCGCACCGCGCGAGCCCGGTCTCCGATCGTCAACGGGGGCGGCTCCGTCCCGTCGTAGGTGTCCTTCAGCTCCCGGTCTTCGGCGATCTGTGCCGTGACGTGGTCGGAAAGGACTTGGCGGGCAAAGTGTCGGCGCTTCTCGTCTCCGACGAGCTCAAGCCAACCCGCCTCGGTTCGCTCCCGGGCCTCGCCGGTCTCCAGCGGTCCCCGGTGCAGACGCCCGGTGTGGGCGCCGTCGACCCAGTCGAACAGGGTCGGCAGCTCGACGTCGTCGACCAGGATGTCCGCCGCGCGGGCGGCGCGGCACGCCGCGAGCGCCAGCAGAGCGACGACGCGCATCCACCGGGAGTTGAACTCGGCGCCGTCGGGTGCGTCCGGGCGGCCAGGCCGCGGTCCCGGCGGGCCGGGCACGGCCCGGCTGTCGTAGCCGGTGTGCCACACGACCAGGGATCCGCACGTCATCACGGCGCGCCGCCACGCCACCATCCCGTACGCGGCCTCGTTACGCCGTTCCCAGCGCTGCCCATCGGCCACGATCCACCCCTCCCAGGTGCCGGCCTACTACCGATCCCCTGGGAGGCTAACCGCCACCCACATAAGGCGCAGCCGGTCGGGGTCCAGGGCCGGAAAGCCGGAAGAGCCACGTCATCCGAGGGGCCGGCGGGCTGACGGGTCTTCGGGCCCATCCGGGCCCTGGGAAGGCGGGTACAGGGCCGGCTTTCTCCCCTCCTGCGGTTCACTTCTCGGATCGGGTGAGTTTCTCCACGTTGCGTGCTGCCGTCTCCGCCCGGCGGCTTGCCTTCGCAGCCGCGCGCTCGGCCTGCCTCAGTCGGGCCGCCGCGTCCGCGTGCGCCGTGCGTGCCGTCTCCAGCTGCTCGGCTGCGGCCCGCGTCTGTTCTTCGGCCGCCGCCACGGAGGCCGCCGTGCTGTCCACCAGGTCCCGCGCGGCCGCCTGGCCGGCCTCCAGGCGCTCCGCCTCAGCCTGCGTCTCGGCCGACTCGGCCCGAGCCGCCTCCAGCCGAGCGCGGTGCGCCTGCTCCGCCGTCCCGTCCGTATCCGGGGCCGGGGTCCGTGCCTTCGCGGGCCCGGGGGGATGGAGCTCCTCCGCCTTCCGGGGCGCCGTCGCGCCGGGCTGTGGTTCGAGGCCGGTGAAGCCCGCCGCGGCATCCGGGGTCTTCACCAGGCGGCCCGCCGACCACGACGCGGCCACTTCGGCGTCTGCGAGGACCGCGTGGAGGATCTGCTCGACCTCGTGCAACACCGGCTCGCTGACCGTCTGGCCGGCCTCGGCGGCGAGGTCGCGCGCGGTGCGCGCGAGGTGGCCGATCACCATGTGCTGGTCGTGCGACAGCTTTCGCAGCTGCGCGCCGTCCAGGGTCCGGTGCGCGGCGCGCAGTGCCTCGCCGAGCCGGAGGAGCTGCTGTGCCTCTTTCGGCCTGTGACGGGCCAGTAGCCCGGCCGTCCATGCCGCGACGGTGGGCTTGCGCAGCTTGGCGATCGCGGTGGCGAGCTCTCTGTTCCCGGCCTTGCGGGCCTGGGTCACGCGCTCGTCCCGGGCAGCTGTGAACTCCGCAGGCGGGAGCCCGAGCAGTTCCAGATTCACGGACTCCACGTCCATATCCATGCGCGGAAGTCTCCCGCGCCCGCCGCACCACGGCCGATACCCGGCGAGGCTCCGCGCGTCGGCGAGTGCGCGGGACACCGTCGGACAGCGCAGCGGGTCATGGATTCACAGGCATGGAATCTTGTCTCCGGCCCGGGCATCCTTCCCTGACACATCAGCACGGATCAGGGGGCGCGCGTGGAGTCGGTGGTCGTGGACGGAGTGCGGATCGCGTACGAGCGGACAGGGCGGGGCCGGCCAGTGGTGCTGGCGGGCGGTACGGGCATGCCGCCGGTGGCATGGGAGCTGTGCGGGGTCCGCGAGGGACTGGTGCGGGCGGGCTTCGAGGTGATCACCTATGCCGCGCGCGGCGTCGCCCCTTCCGACGCCCCCTCGGCGGTGTGCTCGATGGCGGACCTGGCCGGGGACCTGGCGGGGCTGATGGATGCGCTCGGCCTGACCGGCGCCGCGGTGGTGGGGTACTCGCTGGGGAGCTTCACCGTCGAGCTGCTGGCCCGTACCCGGCCCGACCTGGTGGCGTCCGCGGTGCTCATGGCGGGCGCCGGACCTGTCACCGGGGTCCTCGACGCGATGCTGGACGCGGAGGCCGAGCTGATCGCCGCGACCGGTCGGCTGCCCGCCGCGTTCACCCGCCTGCAGACCCTGCTCTCCAGCCTGCCGCCGGCGGTCCTGCGCGATGACGAGGAGCAGACCCGCGCCTGGCTGGAACTCCTCGGAGCTCAGGAAGACCTCTGGACATCGCCCGACGGGGAGGTCGGTCAGGCCACGGCAGCCGAAGCGTGGCTACGCGATCCGCACCGGATGGCCGCGCTCGCCGACATCACCGTCCCCGTGCTGGTCCTGGGCTTCGAACACGACCTCTATTTCCCGCCGCACGCATCCGAAGCCGCCGCCGCTGCCCTGCCGCGAGGCGAGTTCACGGTCATCGCCGGCGCCGCGCACGGAGGGCTCCTCACCCACCCGAAGGAGACCGGAAGCGCGCTCCATGAGTTCCTGACCCGCCGGTGACCTGTCCCCGCCCGGGGTGGGTCGGTCCGTTCAGCGAGTGCTCACCATGCGCAGTGGTGACCGCCCGCCCCCTCGGGTGCGTACGGACTGAATCCGTACGCACCCGAGGGCCACGGCGGAGCGGTTGTTCACCCGGGGCGGGCCGGGCGGGTGTCAGCAGGCGTCGATCTTGAAGATGGTGTTCCAGGAGCCGCTCCGGTCCTCGGAGTACGCCCCGGGCGTGGTGTAGCGGAGGTCGCCCGCACTGCCGTACATCTTCGCCCGGGTACCGGACGACTGGTTGTTGCTCCAGGAGCCGTTGCCGGTCCAGGTGGAGACGTTGAGGGTCTCGCTGCACACCTTCTGCCGCTTGACCTCGCCCGAGAAGTTCTCGCCGCGGTAGGCGCAGAAGGTGTACGAGCCGCAGCTGGTCGGGGCCGCGAGGGTGCCCACGGCCTGCGGGGCGGCGTCGAGGTCGCGGGCATGGGTCTCGCCCGGCAGCACCAGCAGGATCTCGGTGCCGTTGGCCAGCGTCACCTCGTTGGCCGCGGTCTGCTTACCGCCCTCCTGGGCCAGCCGTGCGTCGACAACCGCCTGGAGGGTGCGGGCCTGGGCAGCGGTCAGGCCCGCGGAGCGGGACTGGGCGCTGAACTCCGAGCCGGCGGTGGCCGTCGTACCGGCCGTGGCCTGACCGGCCGTCACCAGACAGCCGGCCAGCGCGAGGGCGATCGCGGCGGCGGTGGTGAATCGTGTGGTCCTCATAGGAGCTCCTTCGGTCGGCAGGATCTCGAGACCCTGCGGGGGGGGGTGAGCCGGGCATGACAATGCCGGGGCCGCAGGGCGCCGTCTTGGAAAAACGCGAAGGCCGCCGATCAGCCGCCGAGGCCGTTGCGGGCAGCGGGACCGCGCTGCCGCTCGACGCTGTGATGGTCATCACGGGGTGCAGGTCGACTCCCGTGGGGCAGGCTTGCTGCCGACCGCCGCGGCCCTCGCGCCGCGCCTTGCACCTCCACACCGCTGATCATTCAGGGGGATCCGTGCAGCTGGTGGCACCCGCATGTCCAGGCATCGACTTACACACCGGACCCGGCTGGGAGGTGGCCCGGCGTGCCGGACCTCCCGGTCTGCCCGGGATACTCGGCTACCGCGGATTCCGCATCGACGCACCGAGTGCGCGGGCACGCTTGGAGGCCCCGGACGGATGCGTGTACCTCGTCCTCGGATTCGCCGAACCCCTGACCCTGCTGCGCGGCCCGGAGCAGGCGGAAACCAGCCACACCTCGCTGCTGTGCGGGCCGCAGCAACAGGCGGGACTGGGTACGCACCACGGCCGGATACACGGCATCGAGATCGCCTTCACCCCCTGGGCCGCGTCCGCCCTGTTCCGCGTGCCCATGCATCAGCTCACGGACACGGTCGTCGTTCCCGAGCAACTCTCCCTGCCCTGGCTGTCCCGGCTCCACGGGCGATTAGCCGCCTCGGGCACCTGGTGCCGGAGCTTCGCCCTGCTCGACCGCGCCCTGGCCGCCCGGGCGGCGGGCGATCCGCCCGCCGGGGCCGCCGAGATCCGGCAGGCCTGGAACCACTTGAGCGGATGCGGAGGACGCACGACCGTACAGGGGCTCGCGGAGGCCACCGGCTGGAGCGCGCGCCGCCTCCAGCAGCGCTTCCGTGAACAGATCGGTCTCACGCCCAAGGCCGCCGTCCGGATCATCCGACTCCAGCACGCCCTGCGGCTGCTGCAGACCTCGGCATCACTGAGCCAAGTCGCCGACTCCTGTGGCTACTTCGACCAGTCGCACCTGAACCGGGACTTCAGCCTTCTCACCGGCGGCAGCCCGCGCGACTTCTCGGCCGGCCGCAGTGCGCACGCGAGCGGTCCGCCGCTGGCCCGCGCCAGCGGTACGCAGACCAGCAGCACCCGGGCGGTAGCCGCCTGACTCCCTGCCGGGAGGGAGGGGCCAGGGTGGCCGGGGTGGCCGGGGCCGCACCCTGTGCCCTTGAACGTCCGGGGTGAATCCGCATCGATCAGGAATCGAGAAGCGCGGTTCACGGAACGCCTCTAGCCTTCTCACCATGGACTCCAGCGTTCACACGGCCTCTCTGCCACACGAAGCCCCGGACGCGGGGCTCGCCCCCACGCCGTCCTGACTCCTCGCCGTTTCCTACCGGTTGACCGGCGAACACGCACCGATGTGGCAACCGGGCCCCGGCCCGGATCTCAGGCACGCATACACCCACAGTTCAAGGAGCAAGGCATGAAGGCGCACGTCAGCTCGATCCTTCTTGGCGTCCGGGACATGGACCGGGCCAAGCGGTTCTACGCCGAGGGACTCGGCTGGAAGATCCAGAACGACTTCGGCATCTCGGTGTTCTTCGCATCGGACGGCGCCTCGCCCGTCGGCTTCTACAGCCGCGAGGGCCTGGCCGACCAGGTGGGCACGGACCAGGAGGGCAGCGGCTTCAGCGGACTGGTTCTGACCTATGTCGTCCGCAGTGAGGCGCGGGTCGACGAGATCATGGCGGAGGCCCAGAAGGCCGGCGCCACGGTCCTCAAGGCGGCCGGCGCCCTGCCGTGGGGCGGGTACGGCGGCACGTTCGCCGACCCGGAGGGCTACATCTGGAGTCTCGGCTACAGCGACCAGGGAACCGACCAGCCCTACGCCAAGTAGCCGCGGCCCTCGTCCCACAGCGGTCCGGGACGGCGTGGCGCGTGCCGCTGCCGTCCCGGGACACTGTGAACCCGCCCAGAACAAAAAAGAGCCGGGGTGCCCTCCCCTACGGGCGAAAGTTGATCGGCCTCAGCCACGCCAACCGGCGGGCCGCGGATGTGGAGATCGGCGAGGAGGTCGAGGTCGAGCTGGAGCTCGACACCGAGCCGCGCGTCGTCGTCGAGCCTGCGGACTTCACCCAGGCGCTGGATGCCGACCCGGCCGCCCGCGCCGCCTACGACAGCCTTACGTACAGCCGCAAGCGCGAGCACGTGCGCGCCATCGAGAACGCAAAGATGCCCGAGACGCGCCGACGCCGTATCGAGAAGGCCATCGCCACGCTGCGGGGCTGACGCCCACACCCACTACGACGACTCCCAGGTCGCCTGGCGCATCGACCGGGCCCCACCCACGGCTAGGCAGAATGGTCCAGACCTTCTAGGGTGGGCGTTCGTCAAGTCCTTCTGAACGTAGTCATCTTGGGGTGGTTGATGGTCTCGCGCCGGTCCCTCCTGGTTCTCGCCGGATTGAGCGCGGGGGCGGTCACCCTGCCCTCCGTGCCCGCGCTGGCCGCCGGGCGGGTCATCGATCTTCCCGCTCCCACCTCCCGGCGGCCGGTCGGCACCATCGACCTGCACCTGGTCGACCACGACCGTGACGACCCCCTCGCGCCGGACCGCAGGCCGCGCGAACTCATGGTGCAGCTCTGGTACCCCGCACTCACCACCGCCGGCTTCAGTCGGGCCCCTTACACCACGAGCCGGGTCGCAGCCGCCCTCGAGGCCGGCCTGCCCCTCAAGGCCGGCACCCTGGGGTCCGTACGTCCGCACGCCCGGGCCGGCGCGCCCGCCGTGCCGGGGGCGCTGCCACTGGTGCTGCTCGGGCACGGGCGCAAGGGCGGACGCAGCAATTGCACCGCCCTGGCCGAGGAACTCGCCTCGTACGGGTACCTCGTCGCGGGCATCGACCACACCTACGACGCGGCCGTGGTGGAGTTCCCCGACGGCCGGGCCGTGCACAGCGTGCTGCCCGAGGAGTCGGACGACTGGGACCGCCAGGAACGTCTCGAAATCGGCGCACGCGTCGGTGACCTGCGGTTCGTGGCCACGACCCTGACCCGTCGGCGGCGGTCGCCCTGCGCGGCCCCCCGCGGGATCGGCGTCGTCGGACATTCCATGGGCGGAGCCGCTGCCGCCGAACTCCTCCGGGTGGACGACCGCTTCGCCGTCGGGGTCAACCTCGACGGCGCCCTGTTCGGCTCCCCCGTGGCCGACCTCGGACTGGACTGTCCGTACCTGCTGCTCACCGCGCTGGAGGACCACGACACCTGGCAGCGCTGGCGCGAGCACCAGCGCGGCTGGGGCCGCCAGCTGCGAGCGCGTGACACCGGGCACCTCACCTACACCGACCTGCCGCACTTCGCCGTTCCCGGCGGCCTGGCGGAGTCCTGGCCACCCGAGCTCTACGCCGAACTGCTCGGGACCCTGCCTCCTGCCCGCTCGACCGAGGTGATCCGGACCTACACCCGCCTGACCCTCGACCGGTTCCTGAAGGGCCGGCCGTCCCCCCTGCTCAACAGCCCCTCCCCGCGTTACCCGGAAGTCGACTTCCGGTGGGCCCGCGGCTGACGACACCCGCTCACGCCCGGAAGTCCTCCTCGAAGTGGCTGTCGTGGCGCACACGGAACTCGCCCTGGAGCTCGACTGCCGCGTCGCACCGACTCCGGAAGGCCTCAAGGAGGCGCGCGAGCGGGGGGAGGGCGTGCGCGGCCGGTATTCCCATGCCTCCCTGGCGTAAGAGCACAGAACAGGCCACTGAGAATGTCCTTCTTCCTTCCCGACTTCGATGATTCCGTCGTCGTACGCGCAGCCGACGCCGAGCTCATCGGGGGCGGCACCCCGGTCCAGAACCACCTACTCGTGGACAGCACCCAGGTGGGTGGCGCGCTCTCCACCATGCGCGTCACTCCGGGCGAGATCGCCGACATGCTCGTCATCATCACGCCGGGCATCGAGCGCTTCGAGTACTTCCGGCACCTGGAGCGGATCAGGTACGGGAAGGTCCCGCCCGAGAGCCTTCTCGAAGTGCAGGAGCTGTACGACTCCTACTTCGGCACCAGCGCGCTCTGGGAGGCCTCGCGCACCGGGTGACAGCGGCGGGGATCAGGGCGGTGCGGTGTCACAGCTGGGGGACGTACGGGGCGATTCCGACGATGAGGATGGACCGTTCGCCCGGCCCCGGATCGGAGCCCGCGCGGACCGGGCCGACGTAGTGGCTGACCCTGTGGTCGTGCACGGCGTAGCCGTCCAGTGGGTCGGTGAGGGTGAAACTGGCGTGGATGTCCGCCCACGGATCCTCGGGCTGCAGGCCCGCGCTGCCCGGCGTGGCGATGACGTTCTGCCCACCCGTGACGTTGGTTAGGCTGATCAGGTGGGCGAAAGTGAACGTGCTGGCCGAACCGCCGTCCTGGTGCAGGCAGTTCGGGGAGGAAACAGCATCCTGGCCCGGACGGTCGACGCCGAGCCTGATCAGGTGGACCCCGGCCCACAGGGGCCGCCTCCTCAGGTCCCTCAGGGCAAGGACCTGCTCGATGTCCCAGTGCAGGAGCCGCAGCAGCAGTGCGTTGTCGCGCAGCGCCTCGGGGATCTCGGGCAGGACCCGGAGCTTTCGCGGGTGCTCGGGGTCGTCCTCGCCCTGGGAGAAGTTGGTGACCGTGCCGTGTACGGGGTCGGGGGTTCCGGGAATCCAGGACAGTTCGTCCTTCCACGGCAGGTACACGGCATGGGAGTAGCGGCGGAACCGGTTCGTTCCCGGAGCGTACGGGTCGGGCGGCAGGGCCGCGCAGCCCTCCTGGATCCGGGCCAAGTCCCTCTCCGCGGAGCCGCCCTGGGCGATGCCGAGCTGCTCGGCACCGTAGCGGGCAAATCCATGCTCACGCAGACCTTCGACTCCTGGTGTGCCAGAACCCCCCGCATCAGAGTGCGGCCGCCGCCGGGGCTCAGCATTTCCCACGTGTTCCTCCAACAGGTCAACACCGCGGCCATGGCGCCGGCGGCCGTGCCGACCTTACGCACACTTCCCCTCCTCCCGGCCATCCACCTGCCCGCCAACGGAACCCACGTGACCGGAGCTACCCCTGTCCGGCGCTCCTCGGCTTGCGCCACACGGAGATGTGCTTCGCGGAGTCCTGGGTGAACGGCGCCCCGCCCCAGTCCGCGACGCGACGTTCCAGCTCGATTCCGGCGATCCGTGCCATCAGATCGAGCTCGGCCGGCCAGGCGTAGCGGTGCCGGGAGTTGTCGCGGCGGTAGTGGCCGTCGTCGCCGTCGCGGGTGAAGTGGTTCGAGACGAGAATCTGCTCGACCAGGTCGAAGGTGTCGAAGCCGAGATGCTGTTCGGAGACGTCGAACGGCACTGCGACCTGGCCGGGCGGCAGGAGCCGCAGCGGCGGCACGCCCAGCTCGATGACGAATCGGCCGCCGGGCTCCAGATGGCGTGCGGCGTTGCGGAAGCACTCGACCTGCTCGTCCTGGGTGAGCAGGTTCGTGATGGTGTTGTAGACGAGATAGACCACGGTGAACTCGCCGGGAACGGCGGTCGTGGCCATGTCCCCGATGACTACGGGGAGTGTGTCCTCGTCGACCTTGCGCCGCAGGACCGCTGCCATGTGCTCGGACAGTTCGATGCCCACTACCGGCACGCCGCGTGCCCGGAGCGGGACGCCCACTCGGCCGGTCCCGATGGCGAACTCCAGCGCCCGGCCGTCTCCGGCCAGCTCTGCGAGGAAGGCGAGAGTCGGTTCGAGAACGGCGTCCGAGGACGTCTCGGCCTCCTCGACGTCGTAGCGGTCGGCGGTCTCACGGGTCCACAGCTCACTGCTCGTCACGGGCGGACACTCTGCCGGGTGCCGAGGGGCGCTGTCGACGCATTTCCCTTCCACCGGCCGGGGCCGGGCTCCGGCCACCCGCCTCACCCCCTCTACCAAAATTGGAGATTTCGTGAAGAATGGGGGCAATGATGACCGTTCTGGTGACGGGTGTGGCGGACGGCGCAGAGCTGGAAGCCCTCCGTACGTGCATTCACACGGGGCCGCATTTCCGCATCGTTGCCCACACACACGACGCCGACGTCGCCTTGGCGCAGGCCCGCGTGCTGCTTCCGGACATCGCCGTGGTCACTCTCCACCGGCCCGACGCCCAGGGAGAACGCGACCGTCGGGCCCTCGTTCGCGCCCTCCGGTCCTTCGACCCTCCCACGGGGATCATCCTGCGCCGCGACGCTCACGAGGCAGCCGAGGCGATCGGCCCGGGGCTCGAGCCGCTCCAAGGAGCCATTCACGAGGTCCGGCGTGCCGATCTCGACGCCCTCCACCACGCCTTGGTCGCCATCGGGCGCCGACGGGCCAGCTGCAACATCGATCCCGCGGCACACTGAAAACGCCCGGCCGGGGGGTCCGGTCGGGCGTTGTCGTGGTGCTGCGGTCCGCTGGTGGTTTAGTACCAGTGGTGGTTCTGCCAGA